>JBKPQV010000574.1:0-5381 GCA_046734235.1 Acidobacteriota bacterium | reverse complement strand
CTTGGATCGTGTGTGTCGAAACGCCGGAGATTGCTGCCGCGAGCAATTCAGAAAGCATCGACTTAGCAGTGCCCGGCTCGCCGACGAGCAAGAGTCCGCGATTACCGAGTAAGGTAACAATGCAGCGATCGATCAGTGCATCGTCACCATAAAACTTTCTGCGAATTGCGATGGATTGCTTAGCTAGTGATTTTTCGTTTGACCCAACGACAAAAGTGCGAACAGCTTGAGGCGATAACATCCAACCTTCAGGCTTCTTACCAGAGTCGTGAGTTCTCAGCGCCGCCAGTTCGTCAGCGAAAAGCACTTCGCAAGGCGGTCGCAGAGCGTGCGAATCGTTTCGCTCAGGCGTCATTTATTAATACTCCGTCTGCTTTTCCCAATCATCCGCAAATCCCGAACCTTCAGCGGCTGCCATTCGAATATCGTTCCAACACTCCGAGAGCAAGACGCGAGGCAATTCTCCCAAAGTCAATGCTTCGTTCATCGAGTATTCAGCTTCGTCTGACTTGCGCACAAAATAAAGTCGTTGCAAGGCCACCGTTCGGTTCACTTCAGGTAAGGGATTGCCCGTGAACTCAATGATTGCCTTAATTCCCAGCGTGAGAAATGTTTTGCGATAGTCATAAAACCAACCCGCATCCTGGGCTGCACCGCGAGTGTAACCCAGGCGCGTGAGCCGGTTGCGTAGCGAGAAAGATTTAACTATGTGCCCGAGGAACTCCCTGATTTCAGTTGTGTCTTTCATTTCGTCGGGCAATGAAAAAGTGGTTTTGCCGAATTGTTGAAAGAGCGGATCCACCTTGTAATCTGAAAAATGCTGCAGCCATGCTGAACAATCTTCACGTGGCAAGGTTTCGTCGTGAGCGAGACGTACACCTGTTTCCGGTTTGAGAGTTACTTCGTCATCTTGATTGTTAGTTAACGTTCCATCAGCCAGGGGTCTAAAAGATTCCATCCTCTGGTCGTTGTCATACGCAACCCAGATCAGGCGTTGACAGTAGCGACCGACAATAGGATGTTGGCGCAAGTGCGCATCCCAATCGTCGAATCGCCACATACGTTGTGTACATAACGCCTCGTAGAAACGATCTTTTTGCATCGTAAGAATTGTTTTCAACTCCTTACGCGCAGTAGAAAGAGCAGCTTTGCTTGCTTTTGCCTTCTCTGGATCGTCTGACTGATTTGGATCTGGAAGCGAAGCAATGGTCTTTCCATCGGGATTCGTAACAACGATAGACATGTCTTCAGACAGTGTGGCCCCAAACATTCGAGGGCCAAAATCCAGCTCCATGTTTCCCGTCTCGTCGAAACCAACAGTGGGAATGGTGCGATCCGAAAGTTCGTCAAGCGTCCAGCCTTTTCTATCAGCCAATAACTGACAGAGACGCATTGCTTCTTCCTGAATTCCCTTGGTGCGGAACCGGTTAGCGACCGACAAGACCACCTGAGTGGCACTTGGATGCTCTATCCACGCCAGAACTTGCAACAGGGCTTTACATTGAGCGCTACGATATCCGTACCACTGCTTGACGTATCGATGCACGATGGGTGCTGCATCGGCGCCACAACACGCACCTGCCACCGCAAGAATTCCTTTAGTGGCAGTTTGTGATCCTTCAGGTTCTGTGAGGAAACGATTGTACGCGGTTTGATAAGCGCGCTCCTGATCGAAATTGGGATAGTACTGAGGATAGTGGCTGGCATAGCTTGCTATTTGTTGGGCTTCAAGTTGCGCCTTCGAGGCAGCCTGTTCCGGTGTGTATTTTGGCTTTGTATCCTCGGCAATCCATGCCTCCATTACAAAGCGGCCCAACTTCTCGCGCTCATCTTTTCGAATCAAGGAGAAGTAACGTCTTAGAGTCGGATTCGCTTCGGCGTTTTTTAACTTAAAACCTTGCAATAGAAACCAGTGAATGATCTCCGTGCCAACGGGCTTGCCTGAATCTTCCCACGTGACACTCGGAAGCTGGGCAAAAGGAAACCATTCAAGGTCCTTTGGTATACCTTTTTTGAGACCTTTCTCGGCCTCCTGATCAAGCTTGTCTCTGTCTAGCAGCTCCTCGAGTTTGACTCCGAGCATCTCAAGAGTCTTGATCAATTCATCCTTTACGCCCTCGCTCTTCTCTTTTGTGAGGGCGGTCTTTAATGCGGGAATAGCTTCTTTGTAATTCAGTTGACCGAGCCATTGCGCAGCTGATTGCCTAGCGTCTTGTTGACGACTGGAGAGGGCCGCAACAATCTTTTCTTCTTTGTTAGGAACTGCTGCTAAACATTCTTGCGCTAAAGGCCGTTCAGTCTTGCTTGACCCGAGTGCGATATCCCAAAGCATCGACAGGTACCGCGCAGGTGGGCGAGGAAATCCTTTCAAGACGTTAAAGGCGTTTTGTCTCTTTTCCGACTCCCAAAGGTTCGCATAAGGTTGTTTCTCTTCCTTCTTAATGAAACAAAACGCTTCGTCAAGAAGTTCTGGTCTTTCTGCGAAATAGGGCCAGACTTTGTTCGGATCGGCGTTAATGAATGGCGACGAAAAGTATCGATTGGATTCCAGTATCTGGCGACCAATTACATCATCGGGCAAACCGACCGCACGATGCACAGCGGCAAATTGGCGCAAGTCGATCTCTTTTTTATGTATTCTCTGATACGTGAGAGTAACAGTTCGCCAGCGATAGTTTAGGGCTGTGTCGATCACTCCGACCGTGCCATTTGGACCAGCCGACAAAAGAAGACACCAACGCAGCAGATGAATTAATTCAAACTCCAGTGGTACCGGATAGTTGAATAACAGTTGATTATCAACTGCCTGAGAATCCAGGAAATATGGAAATCGCGAATCTTTGGTAACTACAAAGTTCTGGAGCGCCTCATACAACCGGTCCGCAGTTTCGGGAGCGACCGGCGTCCTTGTCCAACCAGCGTTCTTGGCGAACTGGTTATGAGCAAATTGTTGCGCGACAGTTCGTTCGGCTTCCGCCACACGTGCGCGCAAGTCCTCTAACACTTTCTTATCGAGCGGCGCATTCGGCGAGACCTCTGGTATCTCAGGTAATTCAAAATCTCCGACCCCGCCTGAATGCTGACTTGTTACTGGATCCGCTAGCGCTTCCTTAAGAGCGTCAGCTACCTTCGACGCCTTTTCCGTATTGAGTCGTGATGAAAGAAAAGCGCGCGACTCAGCGCCACCAATTCGTGCAAGCAATCTCACAGCGTGATAGCGCTCATCGCTGCTTCCCTTCTCTGCATGCGACTCAAGCAACGACTTGAAAAGAGAAAACCGGGATGTGATCAACGGCGCCGCAGCTTCGCGGACCTCCTTTGATCCGCTAACAGCCAACAATGCAATTTCCTGGGTAAACGGATCGGGATTGATTTTCAGCGAGTCGAGCGCTCTCAAAACCGCTGCTCGACTACCCGCATCTTTTTGGCTAAACGCTGGTCTTACAATCTCCGTCGAACTCAGAACGAGCTCTGGGAATCCTTCCAGGCAATGAAAGTGTGAGTAAGGTGTGTTGGTCCAACGACTGACCTGGCTCTTCCCCTGTGCGTCTTCATAAAAAAATGGGCCACTGACAAGTAGGCTTGGATCTTCACCGCTTGCCGCAATCATTGCTGTTACATGGCTAGCCGGGAAAACTGGTGAGTGTTCTTTTCCATGGTCAGAGAGCTGGATTAAGAATGTAGCCAGCCAGGAAAGAGCGCCCTTGAACGCTGGGATTGAAGATCCGGGGTAGTGTTGAATGGCAGTGGCATGATTAGCTGCATCGTAAACTTTTGCCAGCCGCAAGAACACATCTGCGTCTTCAGGAAGCAATCTCAATAACGATGCCAGGCTAAGCCTGGGTTCTGCTGGCACCGCCCCAAAATAAACGATGCTCGTCATGAATACGTGGGTCGTATTCTGCATCGCAGCCAGTTCAGCAATTACCTCTTCAGCTTCACCTGTAAGAACAAATCCTGTCAGCCTGTCGGCCAAATTCTCCCTGGTGCCGTCTACCTCGAGTAATTTGAAGTGTTTTCGCAGAGCTTCAGCGACTTTCAAATCCGAAGACCCGCCACCAACCTTGTTTTTGAGCCAATCAAACATACCGCTTCCAAAATATCAAAAATGGAGGGTCGTTGCGGAGAGAAATCCTTCTCTGTGTCTCCGTGTTCTCTGCGTCTCTGTTTTTAAGTCGGTTTTCAGGATCGGTAAACTTTGGTTTCAACACAGAGACGCCGAGAACACAGAGACACAGAGAAGAGGACTCCAGTTAAGTTCAAGAGTTGTGCTAAAGTTTGACTCCTGCGTCATTGCTCGCCAACTCTACCTTTTTGGAGCGAGTCCAATGAAATACGTCGTCTTGTCTCTCCTTATCTGGTTAGCCAGTTTCAGCGTTGCCGCGGCGCAAAATCAAAATGAAAAACTCTACACACTTGCACGCACAGATCTGAAAGCATTTGCCCAACAGGTCTCAAAAGATTCCAAGTCTGAACTTGGTCAGGCACAAGCAATCGTCCGCTGGCTTGCAACAAACTTTGAGTGGAAAGCGACTGATTACGAGAAGCGCACGGTTCAGGAAATCATCGACCGCAAGGGTGGTAACTGTAATGAACTTGCGCTGGTCGCGCTCAGTGCCATGAAAGAGCTGAACATAAAGATTCGGCGCGTGCACGAAGTAAACATTCACGTCAATACGCCGGAACGCGGGGTAAGAGCGCACCAAATGGTCAAAGAGAAAGGAAACACCGCGTCGGTGTTTGGACGTCACCACAACGACCATATCTGGCTCGAACTGTACGACTCCGTGGCAAACGACTGGTTCCCCGCGGATCCATCAAGCGGTCTGGTTGGAACGGAAGAATGGATGAAAGGTCGAGTGTGGTTTGGCGAACGAGTAACACTCAATCCCTTAACTCAAGACATGATCGTGCCATTCGCCGTATTTGCCGCCGATGAGTCTGGAAAGTTTACTATTAACCGAACGCAGCATTATGTAATCGACGAATTCGACAAAATGTACGATGGCAAGTTACACAAGCTGGGAGCGTGGAGGCAATGGGTAACCCTTGTGGATCTCCTGGACGACAAAGTCGCTGGAGCCTTCGCGGGTTCGGTAAACCTGCACGACTATGAATCGCAGATCGATGAGTTGGCAGTCGTTTATGATCAACTTCGCGCGAATGTTAAATAATTCTCTGTGTCTCTGTGCCTCTGCGCCTCTGTGTTAAAAGAGGCCTGATAAGCGAAGCTAATTTTCCCACACGGAGACACAGAGACACAAAGGCACAGAGAAAAACATGAAACCTACACTAAGAGCTATTCTAGTCATCGTCCTCTGTTCGATTTCGTCTTATTCACAAACTCGCAAGTCCGCTGAACCCCTTCCGAAGCTCCTCTC
>JBKPQV010000573.1:0-6713 GCA_046734235.1 Acidobacteriota bacterium | reverse complement strand
GCGATGCACCAACTTTACGCGCTCGGCTGTTTCATTCCTCAGTTCAGGGTTGCCGAAGGCCAACAAATTCATATCTCGATTGAATGCGTGTTTTTGTTTCCGAAGCGTTGTCATGTCGCGTAATACCGTAAGCGAAGGTGCATAGGAGATCGCATGGTCTTCGATCAGATATCGGCCGTTGGTGTCTGTTAGAGCTTGAAAAGGTAATTCCCACAACACATCGTCGGGGACAATAACCAGCGTTCGTTTGCCCTGGAGTTCAGCGCGAGCAGGGCTTATGAGCTGTTCATACAACTTGTTCGCCGTCGCTCTGAACGTTATATCTCGCCTGGCGAGTTGTTGGCGGAACGCTGTCACCTGCTGAGCCAGATCATTGCGGCTCATCGACAGTGGGTATGACTTCAGGTTTGGCGCGTTTGGAGCTGGACTACGCTCTGTTGTCAGGACAAAGAGGTAGATCTTTTTATCCGTAACGACGTATTCCAAAAGCGCGTTCTGATCGGTCAGTAATGCTCGCGCGTCTTCCATCGTCAAGGTCTTCGCCTCGCCTCGACGCACTCTCAACTCAGGATGTGCCGCGTACAGCGTCGTCTGAAATGCCTCATACTCGAGTCGTGCCTTTTGCAAGCGAGCATTTACTTCGCTCAAGCGCGTTTGGTCGGGTTCCGTTTGCAACCTCTCGCGGGAGATCTGAGAATTAACCGAAACGAGCGCGCTTCTCAGTCTTCGCTCCCGCTCCAGCTCCGCCGCGGTCATATCTTTCGTGACGCCGCCACTGCTGGCTTGCAGCACGTCCAGCAGCGCGCGCGACTTGGCGCGTTCGGCATAGACAAGGGCTTCACGGTGGTTGTTTTGTGCCTGCAGCAGCTCGATCATCGCATGGTAGGGTGAAACCTTATTCTCGAAGAAGCGCTGCAGTTCCTGCGCACCGCCGCCGACTTGTTTGCGGAAGTCCTCGATTGAGGCGATGGCCTCTTCAAAGGCATGCCGAGAATGATCGGGCTGGCCAAGCATACGGTAAGCCCTGCCCGCTGTGGTGGGCCCTTCCCAGAGCGTTTCGCGGAAGCCGATTTCGCGTGCGATTGCAACGGCGCGCCCGGCTGTCTCTAGAGCCGAACGGTAATCGCCTTGCTCATATTGGACGCCGGCAATATTGTTCAGCGTCTCCGCAATTCCGCGCTTCTCGCTCAACGCCTCCTTCAGTGCCAAGCTCTTTCGGTAATGCTCCATGGCCAAATCATAGTTCCCCCGCAATTGGTTAGCGAACCCTATTTGGAAGAGTGCGTCCGAGACCAAAAGTCTATCGCCCAGCTCCTCAGATAATTTCAGACTCTTCTGAAAGTGTTCCAATGCCAGGCTATAGTCTTCTCGATCGCAATACACGAGGCCCATACTGATCAGCGTAAAGGCGATCGGCCGCCTGGCTCCCACTTCTTGTCCCAGTACCAGACTCTTCTGGAAATGCTCCAGCGCCAAGTCAGTGCTGCGTTGCATGAAGTGAACGTTCCCGATCCCGGTGAGCACGGTGACGATGCCAGCTTTATCTCCGAGCGTCTCCCGCAGTTTGAGGCTCTTGTGGTAATACGCCAAAGCTTGCCCGTAATTGCCTTGCAGGTAATTAACGCTTCCGATCTTTGAGAATGTGTCGGCAGTGACGCGTCTATTCTCGAGCTTTTCCGAAAGCGTCAAACTTTTCTCGTAATACTCCAATGCCAGCGCATAGTTGCCCTCGACCGAATGGACGAACCCGATGGAATTCAGCGCAAAAGCTATTAGATTATTATCGGCCACTGCCTCCGACAGCTTTAATCCCTTTTGGTAGTAATCGAGGGCCCGTCCCAGGTTTCCCCACATGTAGTGAAGCGAGCCGATGTCCCTCAGGAGTTGGGCAATACCCCGCTTATCATCCAAAGCCTCTCTCAGCGTCCGACTCTTCTCGTAATATTCCAGTGATTGAACGTAATTTCCTTGCAAGTAATGGATGGAACCGATACCCCTCAGCAGGCTCGCCGTGAGCTGCTGATCTCCCGCCGCTTCCGATAGACTCAAACTCTTCTGGTAAAGCTCCAAGGCCGTCTTGTAGTCAGCTTGATTGTATTTAACTCCGCCGACTCCCCGCAGCGCGGTCGCAACGCCCGACTTGTCGCCAATCTGTTCCGCGATGCGAGACGTTAGATCGAAAACGGCCAGCGCCTCCGCGTAGGTGCCCTGAGTGCTCAGCTTCTCGCCTTGAGTGATCAGAGCCTTGCGCAGTTCGACCGTCATCAGATCCTTTTCCGCCGCCAACAGCGACGCTCGCTCGCTTTCAGTCTTAGCCAACACCAAAGCCGACGCCAGACTTTCTTCCGCCGCAGTTTCTGACCGGACCTTCCACCGATCCTCCTCCTTGATGAAATCGAACGCGCGGTTCATCCGGCCAAAACCTTGCGCAGGCTTGCCGGTCTTCACGTCAAGCGCGGTTATCTCGAGAGCAACGCGCAAGCTTGCTTTCTCAGTCTCTGTCTTCACTTTACTTATCGTCAGACTCTTCACTTCGATCTTATCGTTCGCCGCAAAAACGTCTTGCAGTGCTTTGCGCCGTGCCATCAGCTCCGGCGACTTCGTACTCCACAGCCTCATGTAACTTTCAACGTCTGCTCTTGCGTAGGCTGCAAAAAGGTCATTGACCACGGCACGAAGAGCTTGCTCAGTTTCGGACGAATTGTTTTGGGCGTTGTTGAGAGGTTGGGAACAAAGAGTTGCGATAAGGATCAATGACAGCTGAAATGCGGCGCGCTGCATATGATCACCTCCTGTGACCGTGGGGTGTTGATTGCCTACCGAATGGAATTTGAGCGGATGGGTTTGGGGGAAAGCCTATCCTCGACGGTGAAAGTTGCGGTCGGGATGTTTGAATTGTAACTCCAGGCCAGACCTATCATCAAAAAAATCTGGCGTGGTAATACGGTCTTCCAGTCGTCATCCTCGGATTACAGGACGACAAAAGATCGGGAGGAAATCATGAAGAGAGTTCGAAACTTCATGTTCGCGTCAGCTGGTCTTCTCATGATCGTGATAGCGGTCACCGTGGTGGCTGGACGACGTTCGATTGCACAGATAACTGCCGAGTGCATCAAGATTTGCGATGAAGTTCCGGTGCGGGTTGCCCTAACCAACATTGCCCGGATTGCCGGCGATGTACGAATCACCAACGAAAGCGATTCTCCAATTCCGACGAGGTTAAATGGCGCGGTGCGTGTTGATACCTCAAACGAAAACGCCGTCAGGACGAGATCGGCTCTCCAGGTCACCGACGTTTTCCAAAGAGAAGTCGAAATCACGTTAGAGCCCGGTCAGATAACGGAAAACGCAACTTTCAATGTACCCCAATCAAGACTTCTGGTTATTGAGAGCGCTTCAGGCTTTGCACAAATGGGCGCCCCTACTCAAGCGCCTTCGGTATTTATCAAGACTGTCGCCAATGGCGATAAGGCCCAGCGTCTCCTTCAAGCTCAGCTGGTGAGTGGAGGCTGGATTCTATCTCCCTTTGGTTGGGGATCCGTTTTTGGCTATGCCGATCCTGCGAGCAAAGTCGAAGTGCAATTCACGCGACTTGGCAGCAGCGTGGGAACTGCTAAGGCGACTGTTATCCTTTCCGGACACTTCATAGATCAGTAGGACAACGTCAACCCGACGAACTTTCACCCGTGGATCAAAAAAGATTTCCCCTCGGTAATACGAGTTAAATCTTCTCATCTTTCCATTACAGAACCTTCCCCCGCCAAACTAACTGAAGGGATTCGCTTGAATCCTGATCTCGCCACCAATCGAGGAGCACGCTTTATGAAAGTGCGAAACACCTTCACCACTCTGCTGATAGTAATCGGAACAACTGCTGCGATCGCAGTTATCGTTGCGGGTTGGCAAGCGCGAAGAGTCCAGGCGATACAAGATTCAGAAGATCGACCAAACCCGTTTGGCTTCATAGAGCTTGTCGCGGGACAAACGGCGCGACTTAACGTAGTAAACGTCCAACCGGTACCCGCGCTTCGCAGTACGGCACTTGAACCTGCAAACCCGACGCCGGATCCTCGTAGCCCATCGCTTCACCCTGATCGCGTTCGATTGGGATTTGATGTTTACATTGAGGATCCAGACTACACGCCTAACTGTGGCGGGATTGTGCCCGTCGCGCCAACTTGCCTCGTGCGCTATCGCTTCCTTCGGCGCGAGTCCCGTGAAGTTGAGTTGATGCAGGGACAGGCAGCGTCTCTCAACTTTACAGCAGTTGAAGGCGCGAAGGTCCAAGCCTTTATTCAAGGCCTTGGTGGTCCAGACACCTTGGGCGGTCCTGACACAACACCAGAGCCACATCTCATCCCCTCGCTTGAAGTACGCGAAGGTACTCGCACGTTGTTTGTCGTACCTGCGCTCGCGAAGCTCTTCAATCCACAGCCCGACCCGCCCGGATAACAGCAGTAATCGTTGCGCTTCGGATTGCTTGAGCGCATTCGTGTGATCGAGCTGGCTGCCTGCGGAATGCCCTGATTAATACAAAAGGAGAAACGATTATGAAGAACCTAAAGAATTCATTGATTGTTTTCGCCGGTCTTATGGCGATCGTGGGCTTTATTGCTCTTGTTACACCAATTTCCGGAAGAGGACAGACGAATGAGGCTCCTCCGACGCGCGATGTCAATGTGGTTAACACTCCCTCCGTCAATGTCGTTAATACGGCAAGCAGCCCGGCGTTGGTACGCGATGTAGGAGCACTAGTGAGGACACCCGTGCAGATTAAGGTCAACGTGTTTATCTCATTCGGGGAGACTAATGCGTTAGAAGACGTTTACACAGTCCCAGAGGGCAAACGCCTTGTGATCGAGCATGTGGCTCTCAAATGTGACACGTTAGATGTTGGAAACGCGGTCCGAGGCAGTGTGTCGACTAGATTCGGTGGTGAGAATTTCTCCCACGAATTCGACGTAAATTCACAGCCTTCGGTAAATGGGCCATTATTTGTCGCTAACCATCCCATGTTGGCCTTCGCAGATCCCGGCACGAGAGTACAAATGCTAGTGGAAGTCGACCAAGCGGTTGGATCCGACAGCGGCGGCTTCAGCGGTTTACGAGGCACTTTTTCCGGTTACCTCGAAAGCGTGCAGTAGTAATCCCTATCCAGGCTGCGAATAACACAGGCGAAGTGTCATGTTGTCGAAAATCATTAGCCCACATTAGTGGCTAATCACTCACAAAACCGCTCATCACTAGAACCAAGGAGAAGTCATGAGAATAAAGGACTCGGTTAACGCATTCGCTTTGTTGTTAATGGTGGTTGTTGTTTGCGCCATCGTTATGCCACTCGTGAGCCGTGGCCAGGGAGGCCAGAATTCCACTCGGCGCCGCGATCTTCGCAGGTTTTATCTGACGCAAAGCGCTTTCAATGGAGCTCAAGCACCTTCGGCGTGTGCCGCTGGATACCACATGGCTTCGTTGTGGGAGATCTTGGATCTCTCTAACCTACAATACGAGACGTCAATCGGCTTCATGCACGCGGATTCGGGGTTTGGCCCGCCGACTTTGGCGGAGGGCTGGGTCCGTACAGGGGGGCCGCTGCAGAACGAGGATACGCCTGGAATAGGCAGTTGCCTGGCATATACAACTACCAACAGTAACCTCTTTGGAACGAGTGTGAACCTGCCACAGGAATTTAACTCAACCCAACTCACGGTAATTAGCCCATGGGACTCGTCGGCCCCTACTTGCGATCAGCAGGTAAGGGTCTGGTGTGTGCAGGACTAAATTAATCGAATCGATTACCTCGCGGAAATTCTCTAGCAATAAGGAGACGTGTCATGTTGAGAAAGTTAAAGCATCGACCGCTAACAAAGATTTCTGCCGTCGCAATTGTGATTGCAGTCGGATGTTGGTATTCACTAAAAACAAGGCCAGCCAAAACAGCCATTAATCGACTACAGGACATAAGTTCTCCGGCGAGCGTTAAGTCTGATTACGGAAGCCTGCCACTCAGCTTCGAACTAAACAAAGGTCAGACAGCTGACGATGTTAAGTTTCTGGCGCGCAGCAGTGGCTACACCGTGTTTTTGACCGCCGATGAAGCGGTGTTGCGTTTTCAGGATCAGCACAAGTCTCACGACCCATCGACTCTGAGATTGAGTCTCAGAGATTCGAACCGGAAACCACAGATCACTGGTTTGTCGGAATTGCCGGGAAAGACGAACTACTTCATCGGTAATGATCCGAAGAAGTGGCGCACCGACGTACCGACATACGCGAAGGTTAAATACGAATCAATCTACTCCGGCGTGGATCTCGTCTATTACAGCGCTCAAGGTCGACAGTTGGAATACGACTTCGTTGTCGATGCCGGAGCTGATCCGCGTCAGATCAAACTTGGCCTCGAAGGAGTGGACCACGTTGAACTCGTCGCTGGAGATCTTGTCCTTAAAACTGAGGGACGCGAAATGCGAATGCAGAAGCCAGTGGTCTATCAAGAGAACAATGGCAACAGAGAATTGATCGCAGGAAAATACACACTCAGCGATGAGCGGGAGGTCGCCTTTGACATTGGCGCATACGACAAGACAAAAGATTTGGTGATCGATCCAGTTCTCGCGTACTCAACATTTCTTGGTGGCACCGGTGAGGACGCAGCGATCGAGATAGCCGTCAGCGCCCATGGAAACGCTTTCGTCACCGGACTAACTACTTCGCTG
>JBKPQV010000572.1:0-3326 GCA_046734235.1 Acidobacteriota bacterium | reverse complement strand
GCAAAAGACGGCAACAGTGGAGGAGATGCAAGTAGGCCGGCTCGTTCTGGAAGTGACCCGATGCGCGGCCGAATCTCACATCCGTGTGTCGCCTGAGCTAACGATGCTTGGCAAGACTTTGCTCAATCTCGATCAGGTCGGGCGCGCGCTGGCGCCACAGTTCGACCCGAACGCAAGCATTCAGCGTAACGCCGCGGAGATTTTGCGACAACGAGTGCTAAAAACCTTGTCGCCCAGCAACCTGTTCGGCGGCGTTCTCGAAGTAAAAGATTTGCTGCAACGACTGCCGGCGCGTTTAAACCGGTTTTTGGATGCGTTATCCAACAACGAATTCAAGGTCTCAGTGGATGCTATCGATGAGAAGACATTGATCGTGGGCTTTCAGAAGATTGCGAATCGCATCACTGTCGGCTTGATCATCGCGGCACTAATCGTTGGCGCGGCATTGCTCATGCGGGTGGAAACCAGTTTCCGAATCTGGGGTTACCCGGGCCTCGCGATCATCTTTTTCATCTGTGCTGCCGGGGCTGGAGTTGTCCTGTTACTCAACATTTTGTTCTACGACAAATCGAAAGATGATTGAGTTAGTTAGCTGTCGCCCCACCGCCAGTAGCCCGCCAAGTCCTAGTTTAGTCTATCCCGTTGCGTGAGCTTATAGGTTTCACAGCGGCATCTCCTGGCTGTCGCCGCGGATGACCAGAGCCTGAAATCCAAGCCGATCTACGTCCTGATGATAGGCGGTGGCTCGTCCTCCGTTATTCCGGTATCAATGCCCTTTTGCAAGCGGCTGTGGCTGCTGCCGTAGAAGAAATAGATGGCGAGTCCGATGAGGAGCCAAACAACGAATCGCACCCAGGTCTCAAGCGGCAGACTGAACATGAGCGCGAAGCACATGATCACCCCGAGAATGGGGAAGAGCGGCACCAATGGCACTCGGAAAGGTCGCAGCCGGTCGGGATTCGTCCGCCGGAGGACAATAACTCCCAAACAAACCAGGATGAAGGCGAACAACGTTCCGATATTTGTGAGATCGGAAAGTGAGCCGATGTCGGTTAACATGGCGACGCTGCCAACAATAACGCCGGTCCAAATGGTGGTGATATACGGGGTGCGAAAGCGTGCGTGAATGCGGGCAAAATATTGTGGCAGCAATCCGTCACGTGCCATGGCCATGAAAATGCGCGGCTGCCCGAGTTGGAATACAAGCAAGACTGAAGTCATACCTGCCAGCGCGCCGGCGCTAACGAGAGCTTGCGCCCAAGGTATGGAAGCAAACGCCGTCGCTACCGCCGCCGAGTCGCCTAGGTAGATGGTGTATTTTTTGATTCCGGTGAGAACTCCCGACATCAGGACATAAAGAAGCGTGCAAATAAAAAGGCTGGCCATCATTCCGATGGGCAGGTCGCGTTGCGGATTTTTCGTCTCTTCTGCGGTAGTCGAAACGGCGTCGAACCCGATATAAGCAAAAAAGACAATTGCGGCTCCGCTCATCACCCCGCCGAATCCGTTTGGGACGAAGGGATGCCAGTTGGCGGAATTGATCATGAAAGAACCGAAAGCGATGAAGAAAACAACCACCGCAACCTTCACAATGACGATAGTGGTATTAGCCCGGGCGCTCTCACGAATTCCGTAAACCAAAAGAATCGTAACGAGAACGACAATGACGAGAGCAGGCAGATTAAGTGCGAAGGTATGGCCCGCTATTACTGGTAGATTCGTCGATGAAAAATCTTTGAGCGCATCTCCACCGGTCGCCAGGATCGTGCGCGCAGTTTGGTAATCAGTTATCGCCCACAAGGGAAATCTTATTCCGAATAAGCTCCCACATAACTTGACGAAATATCCCGACCAGCCGACAGCGACCGCCATATTACCGACGGCGTATTCGAGGATAAGATCCCAACCGATAATCCAGGCGATAATTTCACCAAGTGTGGCGTAAGAATAGGTGTAGGCCGACCCTGAGACCGGAATCATTGCCGCCAGTTCGGCATAACAAAGCGCAGCAAAACCACAGGCAATCGCGGCGACGATAAACGAAAAGACAATGGCAGGGCCCGCGCCGGGGCGACCAAAAGCGACATCGCTGTGACTCATCCAGGCCTGTACAAAATTAAGCAGCGGCGTCTTCCAAAAGGAGGCGGCTGCCTGCTCGCCGGCCGCGGCGGTGCCGGTAAGCCCGAAAATTCCCGTGCCGATAATGGCACCGATCCCCAGCGCGGTCAGGTCCAGCGCGGTGAGCGAGCGCTTCAATTGCCGCTCGGGCGCCTGCGCTTCCCGCATTAATAGTTCCGGACTTTTGGTTCGAAAAAGTGTGCCCATTTAGCTATTGCGTCGGCATTTGGGTTGCACGCCGGCGGCATCGTCCACTTCGTAACCAATTCGGTCAATGTTTAGTTTGCTGGCCTGCAATAAGCTACAACGGAGCCTGTGCCCGCCTCGTTCATAGTGAATTCTGTCGCCGGCGCCGTCTTCAGCGCCTTCGGCTTCATCGTATTTACCTATGGAAAACGGATGAAATATTGGACGCCGATGCTTTGCGGCCTCGCTCTCATGTTGCTGCCACTGTTTTTGGCTGATCTCGCGCTGGTTATTACCAGCGCGGTTCTGGGAACGGCCGCGATCGTTTTCCGTCATAGCTAGATCGGCCAATCGGCGGCGAGTTTTTGGGCTCGATGTTGCGCGACGCATTCAGAGTCGACTCCCCTCGCAAATCTTTTACTTTCGTCTCAAATGGACGATCAATCGGAGATCGTTGGCGCCGAAGCCGCGGTTACTGCGGCATTGGAACCTCCGCGCCGACGATTTTTCTCGCGGCGGCGCAAGGTGCGCCCGCCTCCCCTGCCCTACTGCGAGAATTGCGGCGCCAATATGAGTGGACCGTTTTGTGCGCAATGCGGCCAGCACGCGGTCGATTATCGCCGCTCTTTTGGCCGCGTTTTCGCCGATGTCCTCGATTCATTCTTGAATTGGGACTCCAAATTCACCATCTCGCTTTGGCTGTTGATGTCGCGCCCCTGGAAATTGACGATCGATTTTCTATCGGGAAAGCGTGTTCGTCACATGCATCCGCTGCGTCTCTATTTACTCATCAGCATCGTGTTCTTCTTCGGCGTACACGAACTGGCAAAACAGGCCAACTTCGATAGGCACAGAAAAACTCTGACGCCGGAGGAAAAAGCGAAGGTCGAGGCCAAAGTCGAGGCCGGTCTGGCAAAGCTACCCGCGGGAGTACAGCCGGACGTCAAAGAAAAAGTCAAAAAGGCAATTGAAGATGCCGCCAAACCTCAGGCGTCGCCCGAGCCGGGCAACAAGGATAAGGA
>JBKPQV010000571.1:0-4420 GCA_046734235.1 Acidobacteriota bacterium | reverse complement strand
CCGCTCCTGCTGCAGTGCCGCCGATGATATTGTTACTGCCGCGATTAACAAAGATGCCGCCGGACGAATTGGGAACGCCCTGGCCCGGGGGTGAGTTTGGTATTGGAATCAAACCAGTCACATCGGTGCCAATAAAATTCCCCTGAATAAGATTGCCGGTCGAGCCTGATTCTTCGATAGTGAGGCCGGCAGCAAAATTACCTGAAATAAGATTGCGCGCTGCACTAGATGTACCACCGATTGTATTGTTTGGCGAGTTAAAGACTCGAATACCTCTGTCGCGATTTGGAATCGCCGCTGTTCCTGTTGCGTTGGTACCTATGAAGTTGCCTTGTACGGTTGTTCCCTGCCCACCAATTTCGATTCCATCCTGAGAGTTACCTGAAATCACGTTGCCAGATCCGGGCGCAACACCACCGATTCTGTTGCCGCTTCCCGTTATGCGAATCCCTTGTGCACCATTTCCCAAGGCTGCAGTGCCTGAGGCGTTCAAACCGATGTAATTGCCTTCGATGACATTATTAATAGCGGTAGCCGTGTTGAACTCGATACCTGGCCCATTGCCCCCAGATATTACATTTCGCGCAGCCGAAGTTGGACCGCCGATTGTATTGTTTGCGCTGTTTACAATTATTCCGAAGCTATTCGGCAAACGCGTATTACCAGTGACGTTGGTGCCAATGTAGTTGCCCTGCACTAAATTGTTACCGTTGTCAGTTATTGCAATCGACGCATTGTTTGATCGATTGATAACGAGACCTTTGATTGTCGTAGATCCGGCGGTAATGAAAAAACAAGCGTGATTAGTATTACTTCGATTGTTGCCATTGATTTCAATGATTGGTGTGCCGCTAAACCCAGGTTGCGTGGTCCCATCAATCAACACTGGATCGGAGATGATTGCGAAGTCAGAAGTCTGTACGATTGTCTGAACGCCTGATCCGATGCTGAAGTTAATTGTGTCGGTGCCAGCAACCGCATTTGCTTGTTCAATCGCTGCTCGAAGGGTGCAATTCCCAGCCCCATCATTGCACACTCCATCCGCCGTATTGCTATCCGGGGCATCGCTCACTGAGTTAACGGTAAACGTTGTCGCCGCTCTTGCTGTTGGTTGAAGCTGGCGCCAAAGTTTGTTTGACATTGCAAACAAACTCATTAAGGCAGACAAAAGAGTAACTGAAAAAAGTACTCGCTTGAGGAGTCGGGTCTTATTAAACATAGGTTTGTGATTCTGTGCTGAGAGATTTAGAGCTTCGGTTTCAAGAGCGGTATGGCATAGGCTGCTTGAAACCTTCTGAATTCAAATGTCAAAACGGATATTGAAAAACAGACAGCTCGACATGATATCGCCCTATGAAGTCCTGAGACCGTGGTGAGCAATTCTAGAAGGGAGAGAACCAGATCACGGGATAACTCAAGGTTCGCGGATGCTACTAGGAAGAGAGTGCGTTAGTCAACCTGGGTTTTGCCTCGCGGAGCCTCAAACCTGTGGTGTCTAAACGGGAATTCAGTTCTTGTGCAAACTCACGTCCTCAACCAATAGCGTCCAATCGTACTTGTCACCATTGATAGTGCCACCAAGACGAATGAGGTAAAGATCAACTCGAGTTCCCTTCCTCGGCTCATTCTTCAGCATCGCAAACCCTTTTGGAGTAGCAAGCCAATACTTCACGCCGTTTTCAATAAAGAGCATCTCGGTTTGATATGGCTCAGTGTAGTGTTCCATTGAGCCTGCATAGAGCCTGGCCCATTGCCGGATCACTTCTTTCTTCGTTCCAGGTAAGAGTCTGATCGAGCCACCGTAAGTAGCTCTAACTTTAGACGGAATGATGCTGCGTGTAGTTACTATTTGATCTTGCATGTCGCGGAGATCATCTGCATCAGGTTTGAGGGAATAAATGTCTCTTAAGGTGCGAGGCTGATAGTCGGCCGGCGTGCGTGGCTTCTTTTCACCAGCTAATTCTTGCGCTGACAAGAGCGAAAAGCAGCACAGTATGAGAAAGATGACTTTCATCGATCTTAGATTCTCTGTGTTTTCTGTGTTCTCTGTGTTTTCTGTGTTCTCTGTGTCTCTGTGTTAGGTCATGTCTCGTGATCGTTGAGTCTCATTTCAACACAGAGACGCAGAGAGCACAGAGACACAGAGAAGAACTCAAGGTCCAAAGCGATGTCGGTACTCGTCGGATGAAATAAAAGCCTTAACCATCTCAGCCGCGATGTAATTCCCCTGGAACTGGTTCAGCTTATCCAACCAGAAATTGAACCCAACAAAATTGCCATCTGGAAGGTCACTCGGGTTGCGGCGCATATAGCCAAAGTACTCCATCAAGACAAACGCCCGATTGAACTCAGCACTTCTTAAGTCAGTATCTTCCGCCACTGCTCGAAGCACTTGCGAACGCTTAATAACATCAGACGGCGTGCCACCCAGTACGCCGACAAGCGTTGTTACTTCGGCTGGTGAAAGCACGTTTCCTGCATTTGCATTTAGTTTGTCCACAAACTGCTGGGCCGTCATTGAATTCGGAAACGCGGCCATAAAATCAGCGCGCTGTACAAATGCTAGCGTAAATGCCTGCTTGTTGTTTTCCAGTTGCGTCTGCCAATCGCCCACATTCACCTGGACTCCCTTGCTTATCGTTTGGGTATCGATCAGGAAATCGTTAAACGCCACTGGTACTGGAGCACTTGGAAGATTGTCGAACGCTGTCTTGTATATGCGATAAACGAGGTAACCGGTCTCCTGAAACTCAATCGACAAAAAGAATGCCGCCGAGACATTAATACGTTTAACTTCGACACATTGCGCGTTAGCTCCGCAAGAGTTGATCTCATTCCTCCAGAAGTTAAACCCTGCTGTATCCGGTTCGCGATTCAAAAAGTCCAGGTAATGTTGGCGTACGAAGAAGTCTGTCTGGTCAACCGGGTTCGGACCATTAACTGATTCATTGTCCGTTATTGTCAGGGTAGCTGCGGGAGTCTGCGAAAGATTCGCTCCAACCGGGTTACTCAACGTGAAACTAAAAGTCTCGTTACCTTCGGCATATCCGTCGTCAAAGATCGGAATCGAAATAGTCTTTGAAGTTTCGCCGACGTTGAAAGTAACCGTTCCTCGTGTTGGCATATAGTCACACCGCGAAGAGGCCGTTCCATTTATCAAACTACATAAATTCAGACCGGCGGTATCGCTAGTCGCATAGTCCACCTTTAGCGGTGAAGAGAAACTTCCGATCACTGATAGTTGAACGTCCAAGTGTCCGGCATTCTCCGCCGCACTAAAAACTCCGCCGGGAAGCACAATCGCTGGTCCAATTACTTGAATAGCTATGTTTGAGCTTGCAGCAAATCTCGTATCTGAAGCATAGACAGCACGAATTGTATGAATTCCAAATGAGAGGTTCGATTTCACCACGGATGCTTGCCCACTCCCATTGAGTGTGAGTTGACCAATCGTAGTGTTTCCGTCATAGAACGTGACCATCCCGGTCGGTGTTCCGCTGCCACCAGGAACTGGCGAAATTATTACTGTGAATGTGACCGGCTCGCCCGGATTTACCTGCGGATTCGACGTCATCAGGGTAGTAATAGTTGCAAAGGCATGAACCTTTTGCACCATCGTTGCGGACGAAGCCTGGTGACCACCATCGCCGTTATAGAAAGCAGTGATGAAGTGGTTCCCAAAGTTTGGCCCACCGGACGCGAGCGAGGAAGTCGTAACTGCTGCTTGACCATTGCTGTCTAACGGGACGTTACTGGCAAGAACAGTCGTGACAGGTGTAAGGCCGTTATAAGTGAGGTCCGCAAAGGTAACGGTTCCAGTTGGATTCGGTGCCCCACCGGTCACGGTAGCAGTAAATGTAATCGAATCACCAACAACTGCATTTCGAACATCCGGAGAAGATGAAGCGATAGTGACTGAGACGTTGGCCTTGGTACCTATCGCAAAGAAATTTCCACCGTTGAGTGTATAGACCGTGCCGTCTGGTCCAATCACAGTTGGCACATAGGGCTGGCCGATGCCCGGCGATAGAACCAGCGCCTGATCGATCACATTGGTTGCCAGGTTCCACCGGTATAGGTGTCCGTCTTCACTGTCGAAGAACACGCTATTCGTTGCCGGATTTACTGCAGGAGCGTTAATGCAGAATTCTTGAACAGCAAGCGGAAATCCTGCTGCATCATCAGGAGTGGGACCAATTAGAGTGAGAACCTCGCGCATCTCCACCAAACCGTTAGCCGAAGCGTGCGGATCGATTTGAGTATCGTTTGGATCGAGTATGGCTACACGGTTAACACCCGCAGCATCGGAAGAGATGTAGTCGTTATATTTACAGAACAATAAGTAAGACGAGGTACCCGTGTAAGATGGCACCATGCTGGCCGGCACGATGCCTGGCGTGTAGTCCCACCCAAATCCACC
>JBKPQV010000570.1:0-3382 GCA_046734235.1 Acidobacteriota bacterium | reverse complement strand
CCTCTCTTAAACCAGACGCGAAGATTCTAAACATTGCGATAACCAATGGTGACGACCGTCTCGTAGTTGCTGGTCCATTCGTTTCCAGGCTCGCACGCTCCGGGCGCAAAGTGGAAACTATTGCACTTGACGATCGATCGTCAGAACTGGAAGTGCAAAAAACCATTGAGCTCGCAAAGTCGGCAGATTTGATTATTGCGTCCCTGTACGGTCGAGTACGTTCCGGACAAGTGCGCAGTGTTGGACTGCCTGATGCAGGTGCGAAAGTCCTTAACACTGTGATTGGAGGCAAAACTCCAATCATTGGAATTAGTTTTGGAAATCCATATCTGCTCCAAAATTTTTCAGGTCTCCGCACTTATCTCGTCGCCTATGGTGACATGCCAAGCTTGCAGCAAGCGGCTGCCCGTGCGGTACTTGGTGAGATCGACATTGTCGGCAAATTGCCGATTTCATTGCCTGGATTGTACCCACGAGGTACGGGAATCCAGCTTAAAGCAGCGAAGTGACTTCGATTCTTTCTATGACTCATATTAAGAAGCTATTCGTTTCAAGTGTCCTGGTCCTCTTTGCAGTTCAACCTCTCCTTGCCCAACTTCCCCTGGTCAAACCTGAACTAGTATCCGTCTCGTCGTCGCAACTCGCATTGATGGATTCGGTAATAACGGAAAGTATTACCCAGAAGAGACTTCCAGGCGCAGTTGTTTTGGTTGGACGAAAGGGCAAGGTTGTTTGGCGCAAAGCTTATGGTGCACGAGCCGTTGAGCCTACGCGCGAAACAATGACAGTCGATACGATTTTTGATCTGGCGAGCCTCACAAAAGTTGTAGCCACCGCGACCAGCATCATGATCCTTGTAGAACGCGGAAAAGTCCGTTTGAGTGATCCAGTATCTGTATACATTCCAGCGCTCAAAGGAGAGGGCAGGGAAAAAGTCACAATTGAACAATTGCTGACGCACCGGTCCGGTTATGCGCCAGATTTCGATTTGCGAGAACAGTGGGTTGGATACGATGAAGCGATCAAACGATTGATTCAGGAACCGCTCAGAACACAGCCAGGCACTCGCTTCGTCTACAGTGACATCAACTACATTGCCCTCGGTGAAGTTGTGCACACAGTTAGCGGACTCCCGCTCGATCAATTCGCACAAAAAAATATCTTTACTCCTCTTGGCATGCGAGACACAGGTTTTCGACCCAATAGCAGTTTGAGAATCCGTATTGCGCCGACTGAGAAACGCAAAGGTCAGTTGAGTTATCTGGGAGATTCCGCTGCAAATGCTGGAGTTGATGGCGAGGTTTGGTTACGTGGCCAGGTACACGATCCGACTTCATATCGAATGGGCGGAGTGGCCGGACATGCTGGTTTGTTTTCAAGCGCAAGCGACCTGGCAATCTACTGCCAGATGATCTTAAACGGGGGAACATATAAGGGAGTGCACATCTTGTCGCCAACCACTGTGGCGGAGATGACACGTCCACGATTGGTGAACTCCTCCGGCGGAACTCGTGGCCTTGGTTGGGATCTGAACACCAGCTATTCAACTAATCGTGGTGAGTTGTTTCCGCTGGGGTCCTTTGGTCACACGGGCTTTACCGGTACATCGATCTGGATTGATCCTGCGAGTGACAGTTTTCTTGTTTTCCTGAGTAATCGAGTTCATCCAGATGGCAAGGGCGATGTTGGACCATTGCGTGGTCGCGTCGCTTCGATTGTTGCTGCAGCGGTAACCGATGAAGCGTTGGTTGCTCGCGCGAGGAGTGAATACGCGGAGTATTACTCTGAAGTTGTTAAGGCCCTGGACAAGACCTCGAACGAGACGCCGTCTTCAGCGCGAGTACTTAACGGTATTGACGTACTTGAACGCGACAACTTCAAACAATTGTCAGGACTTCGTATTGGGCTGGTTACCAATCAGACTGGTCGAAATCGTGAAGGCAAGTCGACCATCGATATCCTATATAAGGCGACGGGAGTAAAACTAGTAGCACTTTTTGCCCCTGAGCATGGTATTCGGGGTATGGCTGATGAGAAGGTTTCAGATTCAAAAGATGAATCGACTGGTCTCCCAATCTATTCCCTGTACGGTGAAACGCGTCGACCAAAACCTGAGCAACTCAAGGATCTCGATGCGCTGGTCTTTGACATCCAGGACATTGGTGTTCGCTTTTGGACCTATAGTTCTACTCTCGGTTATCTACTTGAAGAGGGAGCAAAGATTAAGCTACCGGTCTACGTTTTGGATCGGCCTAATCCGATTGGTGGTCTGGAGGTAGAAGGACCAATAGCTGATCCAGATAAGCTCTCTTTCACTTCATATCATCGCATTCCCACGCGCCATGGAATGACGATGGGCGAACTGGCCCAACTGTTCAATAAACAGCGAAACATCGGCGCGGACCTTCGAGTGATCAAGATGGATGGTTGGCGCCGTTCGATGTGGTTTGATGAAACCAGCCTTACATGGATCAACCCATCTCCAAACATGCGCAGTCTTACGGAAGCTACGCTCTATCCGGGAGTCGGGCTCCTGGAGACAACAAATGTCTCGGTGGGGCGGGGGACCGATACTCCGTTTGAAGTTGTTGGTGCGCCATGGATCCAGGCAGATAAACTCGCGGACTACTTAAACCAGCGTTCAATTCCTGGTGTGAGGTTTGTGCCGTTACGGTTTACGCCAAACGCATCGGTTTTCAAAAATGAGCAATGTGGTGGAGTGAATATCATTATTACTGACCGGCGTGCATTTAGACCGTTACTCACTGGCATAGAGATGGCGGTGGCGTTGCGCACGCTTTATCCCAATGATTGGAAGGTTGACAGTTATTTGCGTCTATTGGTTAACGCAAATACTTTGGATCGAATCAAACGAGGCGATGCGCCGAGAGATATTGTGTCGTCGTGGAATGCTCAATTGGAAGAGTTTCGAAAAGCCCGGGCAGAAGTGTTGCTTTATGACTGAAGAGAATTCGGCCGTACGACTCACACTTATCTCGTCTTGTTTCTTCTCAGTGTCTCTGTGTTCTCTGCGTCTCTGTGTTTGAATGAGACTCGATGATCATGAGTCTTGATTTAACACAGAGACACAGAGAAGAATCAAGCTTCAGTTCGTTTGGACCAACATGACTTTGATCCACTTTCTCACCGAATTGATTAGATAAACCTCGGTCGCATTGCTCAAGTCATCGAGGCTAATAACACGCTCCTCAATCTGACCTTCGGCAATCAAGTGATCCCTGAAAGTTCCAGCCAGCAGTCCTGAACTCACTTTTGGTGTGATTAGCTTGCCATCCAGCTTCACGACAACATTCGCAACGCTCGATTCCGTCACTTCTCCTCTTTCGTTGAAAAAGATCACGTCATCACACTCAGCACAAGC
>JBKPQV010000569.1:0-9753 GCA_046734235.1 Acidobacteriota bacterium | reverse complement strand
GATGTGACCACCCATCGGGATCATCGACATAGTTTCCAATCCGCCCGCAACAATGACCTCCGCGCCACCGCTCTTGATGCGATCGGCTGCCATCGCGATCGACTGCAATCCCGATGAGCAAAAGCGATTGATCGTCATCGCGCTCGTTTCAACGGGTAAACCAGCCCGAATAGCCGCTGCACGCGCGACATTCATTCCCTGCTCAGCTTCAGGCATAGCGCAACCCATGATCACGTCTTCGATTTCCGGGAGTTCGAGGCCGGGAACGCGAGCCGTTGCTTCTTTAATTACAGCTGCCCCCATCTCATCTGGGCGCGTCGTTCTTAACGTGCCTTTTGGCGCTTTGCCCACTGCAGTGCGAACCGCCGATACGATAACTGCGTCTCTCATGATTATTTCCTTGTTCAAATTGTCCGACGAACTTTAGTTTGTCGAAGCCTTACGAACTCTGATCTTAATTGTCACACTAACAATCGGGTGTGTCTTTGCTCAGCACGACAAACTGAAGTTCGTCGGACATCTAGTTTCTCAAAGGCTTTCCTGTCTTTAGCATGTGCGCAATCCGTTCCTGCGTCTTGCGCATACTAACTAACTTCAAAAACGCTTCACGCTCCAAGTCCAACAAGTATTGCTCAGACACTCTTGTCTGGTGATTCAAATCACCACCCGTAAGTATTCTCGCGAGTTGAGTGCCGATCTCAGCGTCGTGATCGGAGATGTAGCCAGCGCGCTTCATCTGATGAATGCCAAGCTTCAAGGTCGACAACGCCGATTCACCAAGAGCAATGATGTCTGTCCGTTGTTGCGGCGCAACGTAACCACTAGCTGCCAGCGACAAAACTTCCTTCTTCGCATCAGCAATCAAGCGATCGGTGTTCATCGAAAGAGTGTCGTCAGCCGAAAGGAAGCCAAAAGATCTGGCCTCTTCAGCAGACGTCGCAACTTTCGCCAATGCAATCGTCTCAAACGCTCTTTTTACAAACGGGAATGGATCGGCCTCATCGGCGCCTTTCGGAATCGCATCAAGCGCACGAACCAACATCTCCTTTGTTCCACCACCTGCGGGAATAATCCCCACGCCTACTTCCACCAGGCCGATGTAGGTTTCCGCGGCCGCTCGCACCCGATCGGCGTGCAATACCATTTCGCAACCACCACCAAAGACCATCTGAAACGGCGCAACAACAACGGGCTTTGGCGAATAGCGCAAACTCATTGTCGAGTTCTGAAAAACCCGGGCCATCATGTCGAGTTCTTCCCAGTTCTCTTCCTGGGCCTCCATTAACATCAACATGATGTTGGCGCCGACACAGAAGTTCGTGCCCTGGTTCCCAACTACCAAACCGACGAAATTCTTTTCCACTTCGGCGAGCGCAAACTTCAGCATTTGAAGTGTGTCGCCACCAATTGCGTTCATTTTCGAGTGGAATTCAAGACAGGCAACACCATCACCTATGTCGATCAGCGAAGCTCCAGCATTCTTCTTGATTACACCCTTTTGATCCTTAATTGACTTCAGAATGATGACGCCCGGCGAGTCAACAAGCGGCACATACTTAGCCGCGACAAAATCGAAATAGAACTGTTGGCCGTCTTCTTTTTTATAGAACGAGGTCGCACCTGAGGCGATCATCTGTTCAACGTTTGCGGGCACAGCCATGCCCTCTTCCTTCATTCTTGCAACAGACTTTTCAACACCGAGTGCATCCCAAACTTCAAATGGACCAAGTTCCCAGCCAAATCCCCAACGCATTGCGCGATCTACTTCAACTACATTGTCAGCGATTTCCGGAATGCGCTTGGCTGCGTACGTGAGTGTTTTTGACAACGTTCGCCAGAGAAACGCGCCAACCCTATCTTTGCCCCAGGTCAAAGCTTTTATTCGTTCGGGCAACTCCTCGATATTCTTCGCCATATCGAGTGAAGGCAATTTCACTTTTAGCGATGGGCGATACTCGAGCGTGGCGTTGTCAAGAGTCCAAATCTCCCGCTTGTCGCCTTCACCTTTTTGTTTCTTATAGAAGCCAGCCTGGGTTTTGTTGCCCAGTAATCCTTGCTCAACCATCCTGGCGAGCATGTCAGGAACTACAAACATCTGCCGCTCTTCATCTTCAGGAAGTGCTTCATAAAGGTTCTTGATTACATGCGTGAAGACATCGAGACCCACAAGATCAAACGTTCTGAAAGTAGCGCTCTTTGGCCTGCCAACAGCCGGACCTGTCATCTTGTCTACTTCTTCGATTGCGTAACCTTCATCGAGCATTGTTTTGATGGTATAGAGCGCACCAAAAGTACCGATACGGTTAGCAATAAAGTTTGGACGATCCTTTGCGGGCACAACTCCCTTGCCAAGTCGCTGATCGAGAAACCCAAACAGAAAACAAGAGACTTCTGGTTTCGTCCAATCAGTGCGAATTATTTCGACGAGGTGCAGATATCGTGGTGGATTGAAGAAGTGCACACCGAGAAAATGCTGCTTGAAATCCTCTGATCGACCGTCGGCGAGAAGGTGAATTGGAATGCCACTCGTATTTGAAGCGACGATTGAACCGGGCCGTCGATGCTGCTCGACTCGTTCATAGAGAGAACGTTTGATAGCGAGGTTTTCGACGACAGCTTCAATGATCAAGTCACAATCTTTGAGTTTCGCGAGGTCATCGTCGAAGTTACCAACCGAAACGAGTGCTGCATTTTCAGGAATAAAGAACGCCGCTGGCTTCGCCCTGGTTGCGGCGTCCAGGCCGCCACGCGCGATTCGGTTACGCACCGTGGGGCTATCCAGTGAAAGGCCTTTAGCCTGCTCTTCAGGTAACAACTCGCGTGGTGGAATATCGAGAAGTAAAGCGGGCACCCCTGCATTAGCGAGGTGCGCAGCGATTTGCGCCCCCATCGTACCCGCACCAAGCACCGCAGCTTTAGCAATCCGCATCACGCGCTGTTCTCTTTCTTTGTTTGCTGGAGACTGTTCGCCCAATCTAACACGTCAGGATTTGTCATACTACTGAATGAGCGCTCATTCAGTCAAGGCATCTGACGATAGAAATGACAGTAAACCTCATTGAGATCGCGAGAGGCTTGCAAAGAAGACGGAACACTTTCACCGCATAATCCGGAGACCAAGGATTGGAGAGACAAATGAAGACCACGCACGAAGCAGCGACGACTCGAGCTATAGACGATCAGCAAAAGATCCGTGACTTAGTTGATACATGGCTAAAGGCAAGTAAGAACCGCGATCTACCAACCATGCTGGATCTGCTTGATGACGATGTGCTTTTCATGGTTCCTGGCAAGGAACCGTTTGGGAAGGTGGAATTTGCCGCGAGCAATCAAAAGATGAAAGATATCCAGATTGAGGCCGCAAGTGACATCAAAGAAATCCAAGTTCTTGGCGAATGGGCTTGGATGCGCAGCTTTCTTAATGTGTCCTTAAAGCCAGCCGAAGGAGATGCGTCGAAACTTTCGGGGAACATTCTCACCATATTGCGAAAAAGTCCTCACGGGAAGTGGGTCATCTATCGCGACGCAAATTTTGTGATGCCCGAGTCGGGGAAGTAATACAAGGTGAGAATATTGAGACGTCCGGCTTTGCCTCAAAGTTACATTTTCGTCTGAGGTAGCCGCAATCAAGGTCCGTTTAGACAGGTGAGGCAAACTCGACACGAACATTCGTACTCAGTCCCTTAAGCCTCACTAGGCTCCCTTCAAAGGATTGACCTTTGATCGCACTTTTTAGCCAACCCCCCAATCCGCAGCGGCGACCTCACTCGTAAATCCTTCTAGTTACGTCCGAAAGTTTTTCTGAACAAACAAGAGTCAACGCTGGTTGGTACCTCAAATTGAAGGACCAATCAAACGGAAATAAGTGTGCGCGCCAGGACCAGGATGACAAACCACGAAAAAAACCAAGAAAGCCGAAGTTTTACACTGAGAAGCACTTCGATTCTCTTAATCGTCGGGTCACTTATCGCTGTAGGTGTCGCCGCGCGCAAGAATACGCTTCGTCCTATCGTCGAAAAGACGACTGCGAATGATTCATTAGTTCAACCTACAGCCTGTCGTCTGGTATTAGCCCCGCAACCCATCGACAAACCTATCGATCAAGAAATAGCTAATCAACAAAATCTAATCGCCAAACGATCAACGAGCGATGCTGGGTTTGAGCGACTCGGATGGATCTTCATCAAGAAAGCCCGGCAGTCATTTGACGCGGGGTTTTACAAACTTGCCGAACAATGCGCCGCTTGCATGGAAGCGCGTGGAGCAAAACCTGCTGATTTGTTGCTCCTGCGCGCGCATGCATTACAAAGCCTGCACCGTTTCACCGCTGCCGAGGTGGCCGCACGTGAACTCGTCAAATTGCGTGAACGACCCTTCGACTACGGTGTACTTGGAGACATTTTGATCGACCAGGGAAAGGTTCGTGAGGGTGCTGTTGCTTATCAAAAGATGGTCAACCTCCGACCCGACTTGCAATCCTACGCAAGAGCCGCACACGTGCGTTGGATCACGGGCGATCTTGAGGGCGCTATTGAATTAATGAAATTGGCTACTGCGGCCAGTAGCCCAAATGATCCCGAAGCAGCCGCGTGGGCCTTTACCAGGCTGGCACTTTATCAATTGCAACACGGCAACACGAAACAAGCGCTGCAATCGTCGGATGCCGCACTTTCAATGCAGGACGATTATGCACCAGCAATGCTAATTAGAGGTCGCACACTGTTGGCGGTCGGTCGCACCACCGATGCTCTGGTTGAACTACAGCGAGCGGCGAAGCTGAATCCATTGCCGGAATATCAATGGACTCTGGCAGACGCTCTCACATTCGCAGGTCACAGAGATCAAGCTACTAAAATTGAATTAGAGATAGCTGAGCACTCAACCGAAGATCCCAGGACCGTTGCGCTCTTCCTTGCGACGCATCACCTTGATCTGGAACGAGCCGTGTTACTGGCTCAGCAAGAACTAACTAACCGGGGAGATGTATTTACTCATGACGCGCTTGCGTGGGCCCTTGCCTCAGCGGGACGCGCGAACGAAGCTAAACTCCACATCAACCTTGCACTCTCTGAAGGTACGGCCGATGCCCGCCTTTATCTTCACGCTGGAGTAATCGCGGCACTCAATAACGACAACAAGCAAGCAGAACAGTGGTTGAAACAATCTGACGCAATACGCCAAACGCTGTTTCCAAGCGAACGTTTGCAACTTGATAGCTGGCTGCAAAGAATTCGCGCAGCCACCGCAAAACAGAACTCCCCCCGCACCACAAAACAATCAATCAAGCATTAAGGAGGAACGCTTACATGTCTATTTTTCTGAATAGACTTAAATCTACAGTCGCAACTTTGCTGCTACTAATTTTCCCAGCCGCACTGTTGCCAATAAACGTGCTCGCTTCCAGTCATATGGACGCCCCACTGATTACTCTTGACCCGGCTGCTAACACAACTGACGTCTACGCGTTCGTGGACCAGGATGGAACTCAGAAGTCTCTTGTTCTTGCGCTCGGCGTCTATCCACACGAGGAGCCAGGTATTGGACCAAACAAATACAACTTCGACGACAATGTCCTATATGAGATTCATGTTGCGCTCGGTTCGGATGTGGCAGCCGGACGCGCAAGCCTGACTTATCAATTTCGTTTCACTACAAACTTCAAGACCCAAAACACGATCCTTCAGTCGTACCTGGGCGTAGTGCAACACGTCGGCGATGCCAATCAAAATCTGACGCAGACTTACACTGTTACCAAAGTAGATCACCGTTCGCAGCGTGAAACAGTACTTGGCAACGGTGTTGTCCCACCCAACAATCAGGGAAACGCGACGCCTTTCTACAACCAGGGAAACAGTGGCGAGAATCCTGCTCGCAATGGTGTAGCTACTGCAGCTGAACTCGATCGCTATACCAGCGAGGCAATTGCTCAACTGGGAAACGGTTATGTTGCGTTCGCCGGTCAACGCGACGATGGTTTCTACGCTGACATCCAATCGGTATTTGATCTGCTTAAGTTGCGCAATCCCGGCAAAGACTCGCAGGGCGGTTTCAACCTGCACCTGATGGCACTCGAAGTCCCAATTGCAGAGCTCGGTGGTGACCAGCAAATTGCAGGCGTTTACGCGACAACAAGCCGAGAAGCAGTAAGAGTCTTGAACGAGAAACACGGACCAAAAAACAATGGGCCATTCGTTCAAGTAGCACGTCAGGGTAATCCGCTTTTCAACGAAGGACTGGTGGCGATTGCAGATAAGGATCTGTACAGTCGCACGAGCCCGAGCGCTGACAGCCAACTATTCAGAAAGTACGCGGAGACTCCCGAGTTGGCTCGTTTGATAAACCTACTTGTATTCAACGCGCCGGTAGCGCCAGAAACAAATCGAACCGATATCGCGGCCATCTACATTCCCGATCTGATCAAGGTGGACCTATCCACCACTAAGGCACGTTTCGCGGGAGGTGGCCCAGGAAACCCAACCAACCCTGACGACCCGGGCTTTTCGCGTCTCAGTATCTTTCAGGGTGACGTGCTGAAGAGCAACATTCAGGATCCATTCCACAACGGCGGCTTCATCCCGGGTGGCTGGCCAAATGGCAGACGCTTTGGAGATGACGTTGTGGACATCGCGGTTACTGCTCTGATTAGCGACCTCCGTGATCCAGACAACCTGATTATTCGTGGTCCAGCTGGTGACGGTGTCGATCGTAACGACATGGCTTTTAATAAAGTATTTCCCTACGAATCGACGCCGCAAAACGGCCGCAATCATCAGCATCCGTAAATCGGAACCTTAGATACCACTGGCTTAAGAGACTGTGGTGAAAAGTCAAATTAGCGTTAGTTCTTTGTGCGCGTAAGTTCGTGTGATTTGGTGGATCGTCTGTCACGTTGCGGTAAAGAACGATCCACGAAATGACACGAACTCACACCAACAAAGTCCGACCCGCGAACTCGAGTTTTTCCACAGTCTGCTGAGCCGGTGGTGTCTTGGCAACAAAAGACGCAGTTTCGAGCACGACAAACTAAGTTTCTCGGACATTTAACAGAATGACCAAACTCTTTCTAAAACTCTCGCACGCAGGTTTACTGGTCGTGATCTTTTTACTTCTAAACGGCAGTGCGCTGGCACATGATCCCGGGTTAAGCGCTGTTGAGGTTCATGTGTTTGACAATCGCATCGTTGCAGAAGTGAGTTTTGCGCCACTTGATTTGGAAGGAATTCAGCAACTTGACTCGAAGCTTCTGGCAATCAAGGCGGGCGAGGAGAACATCGAGTTGCGATCGATTACCCGAAAATCGTCGGATCAAAAGAGCATTCATTTCCTGTTGGAGTTTTCAAGTTCTGTTGCCGATGAATTACAGATCAGCGCACCGCTTCTGACGGATCTCCCTCGAGGACACAAGCAGTTTTGTTCGGTTTATGACCAGGAAAACCGATTGCTTGGTGAACGTATGCTCAGCGCCGAGTCTAATGAGATTTCGATTGATTTGCGTCATGCATCCCACAAGAACAACACGTTCTTTCGCTTTCTGGCTCTCGGAATTGAGCACATTCTTACTGGCTACGATCATTTGGCGTTCCTGCTAGCGCTACTGCTCGCCGGAGGCACACTACCTAGTAACGTCAAAATCATCACCTCTTTTACTGTTGCTCATTCCTTAACCCTGGCAGCGGCAACGCTTGGACTGGTGAACATTCCTCCCGCCATAGTTGAACCCATAATCGCAGCCTCAATTGTATTTGTCGGATTAGAAAATTTAGTGCGGAGACGTCTTGCAGAACGACGGATGGTCACATTTGTTTTTGGGTTGGTTCATGGTCTCGGTTTCGCTTCAGCGCTGCGCGAACTGGGTGTCGGTAGACTGGGGTCGAGGGCTGCCATACCTCTTTTGTCTTTCAATATCGGCGTGGAGCTTACACAAATTGCAATCGCCGCTGTCGTTCTTCCTTTGGTGTGGAAATTGGCACAACGACCTGCCTTCGCGCTGCGGCACGTACCGGCACTTTCGCTGCTAATCACTATTGCCGGTATCTACTGGTTCTTTGCCCGCACCTTGATGTGATCGCTAGCCAGTGAACCGTATTAAACCGTATGGTTTCACCCTTCATTCGTTGACATAAACCGCCGGGAGACATTACAACGCCTATCTACATAAAGGAACGGTGTTGCCATGTCTCGATTAACTGCATTTCTCTGTGCCCTCCTCTGTTTCGTCTCTGGCAACGCCCAGTCAGGTCAAAGCGAACTTACCGGCCAGGTACGGGATCAAAACGGAGCAATCGTCTCTGGTGCCAATATCAAGATTGTTGAACTCGCGACTAATCGAAGTTTTACTCTCACAACGAACGACTCAGGAATTTATGCAGCCACTAATCTTAAGCCCGGTCTCTATTCCATTGCCGCTGATGCTAATGGTTTCAAACAAACGCTGCGTCCGCAGATAAAACTTTCGATAGGCGAGCGTGTGACCGTAGATCTTAACCTTGAGCCAGGCGCAATCAGCGAGAGCGTTATGATTAAAGACGAGGCTCCTCTCCTGCGATCAGAAACGGGTAGTTTGGGCCAGGTTATCGAAAATCGAAAAGTCGTCGATATTCCTCTAAATGGTCGCAACTTTCTTTCTCTCGTCTCACTTTCCGCTGGTGTTGCTCAACCACCGCCGACTTCAGCCGGGCCATCATTTCCGCGCATTAACGGCGGTCGACCGCGAACTAACGAATACATGTTTGATGGTGTTTCAGTATTGCAACCAGAGCCTGGCCAGGTTGCTTTCTTTCCCATTCCGGAAGCCATCAATGAATTCAAAGTTGAGGTGAATAGTCCACGCGCAGAATTTGGACGCTTCAATGGAGGCGTCGTCAACCTCACTACGAAAGCTGGTTCAAATGATTTTCACGGCTCTGCATTTGAGTTTCTGCGAAACGAAGCTCTCAATGCGAGAAATCTCTTCGCCCCAAAAACTGCCGCCAACCCCAACAAGCCAGTGTTTCGTCGAAATCAGTTCGGCTTTGTCGTCGGTGGACCGATCATTAAGGACCACACATTCTTCTTCACCGATTACCAGAGCACACGGCAAAAAATCGGCCGAGTGGTAACTTCAACTGTGCCCACAAATGCCCAGCGTCAGGGCAATTTTTCTTCCAGCCTGGGCGCGCTGTTGTTCATCACACCATCTGGCACTGTAACTACCACGGCAACCGGCAATGCTCCCGTCAATGTAGTTGATACAGACGGCGATACAATTCAAGCACGCGTGGGAATGATCTTTCGCCCGAGCGATCGAAGAGCTTACGCAGGAAATCAGATACCAACGAACACGTTCGACTCTGTCGCCAACGCCCTCTTGCAGCGTTATCCAACACCTACATCTTCAGGTGCAGCTAACAACTTCACGCGCATAGGAAACGAGACCGACGACCAGGACCAGTTTGATGTTCGTCTCGATCATCAACTAACTGCTACCGACCAAATCTACGGCCGCGTGTCGTTTTTTAAGGATTTAGCGAATCCGGTAAAACCATTACCTGATGGCAGTGGAAACATAACGAGTGGCGTGCTCGGCCTTACTGATACACGTGCTCAATCTCTGGTGTTGAACTACGCTAAGGTGTTGCGATCAAACCTTGTCAACGAATTTCGATTTGGCTACACGCGTCGCACAATCGATCGAGAAGCTACACAAGTTGACTCAACACTAACGGGAATCCCTGCTAGCGCCGCGTTTCCACATACATTGCCGATGTTTACGAT
>JBKPQV010000568.1:0-9525 GCA_046734235.1 Acidobacteriota bacterium | reverse complement strand
GAGACACAGAGACACGGAGAAAGTCACTCGCTTCTCAATGCGATCGTTGGATCAACACGAGCTGCACGACGTGCCGGAAAGTAACTTGCCAGCAACGCCACAGCTCCGAGGATAATTGGTGGTGATAAGAAGGTCATCGCGTCCGTTGCGCTCACCCCATATAGAAAACTTGCCATTACACTAGTTAATGCAAACGCTCCTCCCAGCCCCAGAACAACTCCGACAACAACAAGACTCAAAGAATGTCGCAACACCAATCTCATGATATTTCGTGGTTGCGCACCTAAAGCCATCCGAATCCCGATCTCCTGGGTGCGCTGTGTGACCGAATACGCCATCACTCCATAAATACCAATCGCTGCCAGGATCAAAGCCACAGTAGCGAAAACTCCCAGAAGAAATGTTGAGAATCGTCGGCGTGTCAGCGTGTCGGAAAGACGCTGGTCCATAGTCTTAAACTCAAAGCCCGGTAGTTCTGGATCAAGCGCGCGAAGCTCATTGTTCACCTGCGCAGTCAGAATGGAAGAATCAACTGAGGAACGCACAACCAGAAACATCGTCCCAATTGGAAATTGTTCGTGAGGATGATAAATGGCGATGGGCGGTTCTTTATCAAAACTAAACTCTTTTGTGTCTTTGACTACGCCCACTACTGTCCGCCAGGGTTCGGTCTCCCCCCGCTCTAGCCGTTTGCCAAGGGGATCCTGATTGGGCCAAAAGCGCTGCGCCAGATTTTCATTGACGATTACAACTGGTTGAGAATCCTTTACATCGCGTTCGTCAAAGAGGCGCCCCTTGACCAACGGCACACCCATCGCAGAAAAATACCCGGGGCTCACAAACCGTTCGTTCGACATGATGAAGTCGGCAGAATTCTTAGGCACGTAACCTTCAATCGTAATCGGGCCCCAGGCCAAAGCTACTGAACTCATTGGCAGCGAATATGATGTGCCAACACTCTCAACGCCGGGAATAGCTTTGATCCGATCCGTCAGCTGTTTGTAGAAGTTCGTAACCGCCGGTCCTTTGTATTTTGAATTGGGAAGCGACAGTCGAAACGACAAAACGTTCCTGGGGTTAAATCCAGGGCTCGCGTTTTGTATCTGACCGTAACTTCGTACCAGCAATCCTGCTCCAATTAGTAACACCAGAGACAACGCCACCTCGGTTACAACAAAAAGATCTTTGATTCTATGTTGGCCGGAATTTGAAGTGCGACCACCTTCCTTTAACACCCCGTTCAAATCAACACGTGAGGCGCGAAACGCTGGCATTAATCCAAAAAGGATTCCGGTTAGAAACGAAACCAAAAAAGTAAACCCCAACACTCGGCCATCTATTCCAATTTCCTTTAATCTCGGTAAAGTATCTGGTCCAAGACTAAGGAGAAATCGCAGGCCCACAACCGCCAGGACCAACCCAACAATCCCACCCAGTAACGACAACAAAACACTTTCGGTGAGGAGCTGGCGAATGATCCTGCGCCGACCGGCGCCCACTGCTGCGCGAATTGCGATCTCCTTTGAACGCGAAGCTGCTCTCGCCAATTGCAGATTGGCAACATTCGCGCAGGCAATCAAAAGCACGAACCCCACGGCGCCCAAAAGAATTAATAGCGGCCGGCGCACTTCACCAACTACTTGCTGGATTAGAGGAACCACGCTGATCATAAAGCCACTACTTGGTGGATAGTTTTCCGGATACTGCTGTTTCATTCCACTGACAATTCGATCAACGTCGCCCTGTGCCTGCGCTACACTTACGCCCGGTCGCAGCCGTCCAAAAATGTTGTAGTCCTCATTCGTTCGCGTCGTCCGCTTGCCCCACCCCATCGGCATCGACAAAAGGATTTCGGCATTGGAAATTTTATTCACCGTCGGCATTACTTCTTTATTTAGGATGAAGTCTCGCGGCATCACGCCAACGATCTCAACCGAGTTGCCGTTCAGCGCCAGAGTTTTACCAACAACATTCGGATCTCCTGCAAAATATCGCTGCCAGAATCCGTAACTCAGTATTGCCGTGGTTGGTTTGCCTTGCTCATCTTCATCAGCGGTGAATGCGCGGCCCATCATCGGCGTTGTTCCAAGCACTGAAAACAATGAGGACGAAACACGCGCCCCTTCAACTCGCTCAGGTATTCCCTTCCCGGTCAGGTTGAAACTGCTATCGATTGTTGCAGCGACATTTTCGAAGACCTGGTTTTCCGCTTTGATATCCAGGTACTGACCTGGCGAGAACCAGTCCTGCTCGACGTTGAGGCCCGGACTACGGTTCCACAGAATCACTAAACGGTCGGCGTCTTTGTATGGTAACGGTCGCAATAGCAGTGCATTCGTAACACTGAAGATCGCTGTGTTGGCACCGATTCCGATTGCGAGCGACATAACTGCCACGCAAGTGAAACGCGGATTCTTCAGTAGCATTCGGAAGCCATATGCGACGTCGTACCAAAGCTTTTGCATGTTTTGCGCTCCGTTTAATTAGATTCGACTTCACTTAATCGCCGCTTGAGAAACTTTCGTTCGCTCTCGTTCGTCACCAGTTCAAGAGCTCGCTTGTAACTAATAGCTGCTTCTGCAGACGCTCCCATCCGTCTATACAGATCAGCTCGAGCTGCGTGTAGCAAATGATACTCATCTAGATCTGAAGCTAACGAGTCTATCAAGACCAGTGCTGGTTGTGGGCCTTCCGCCATGGCGACTGCAACCGCCCGATTCAAAGCAACTATTGGAGAACCAGTTATCTGTTCAAGCAAGTTATACAAACGAATAATCTGAGCCCAGTCCGTGTCACCGGCGCGTGTTGCCTTACAGTGTTCAGCTGATATTGCCGCCTCGAGGGCAAACTGTCCTGGCTCACTACTAAGTGCTTCTTCAACCAAAGGCAGTGCTTCGGCAATGTATTTCTGATTCCACCTGGTTCGATCCTGGTCTTCAAGGACCACGAGATCGCCTGCCTCATCCAAGCGGGCTTCGTGTCTTGAGTCATGTAACAACATCAAAGCCAACAACCCTGTAACTTCAGAAGGCGCTTGAGGCGACATCAAGTTTCTCAGCAACCTTCCAAGTCGAATCGCCTCACTGCAGAGATCGGCTCTTACCAACGGTTCCCCGTATGTAGGTGCATACCCTTCGTTAAAAATTAGATAGATAGCTGTGAGGACTCCGTCCAAACGCTGCGGCATATCATTCGTGTCCGGCACTTTGTACGGAATACCGGCATCGCGAATCTTGCGCTTGGCACGAACGAGCCGCTGTGCCATTGTGGTCGAGGGAACCAAAAACGCACGAGCGATTTCATCAGTCTCCAGGCCACCGAGAGTTCGCAAGGTCAACGCAACTTGTGCGTCCAACGCGAGTGCCGGGTGACAACAGGTGAAGATCAGACGAAGTCGATCATCGGGAATTTCATCGGTATCGTAGTTGGGCTCTGTAATTGTCTCGATTAGACCAGACGTCGCGTATGAAGTCAGTTTTTCTTCAAAGCGTGTTTGACGTCGTAGCCGGTCGATGGCTTTGTGTTTTGCGGTTTGGATGATCCAGGCGCGAGGGTATTCGGGCACACCGTCGACCCGCCACTGATCAACTGCAACGGCGAAAGCCTCCTGGGCGGCTTCCTCTGCCACTTCAAAATCGCCAAAATGGCGAATCAAAGTGGCAACAATTCGCCCCCAATCAGAGCGATAGACCTCGTCGACGGTCAAGTTCGGGTTAGCAAGCATAGCTGATGATAAAAAAATACAAGTTCCAGTGTCGATTTGAGAAGCAGCCGTTCGATTAATTCATGGAGGAACACGTGTATGAAATATATGTTGCTGGTTTACCTTGATGAAAAATCCCTCAGCGAGGAAGAGCGCCAAAAGTGTTACGGCGAATCGATTGAGCTTACTTATCAGCTTCAGTCGAAGGGCAAATACCTCGGTGCAAGTCCCCTGCACCCGACAGCAACTGCTACCAGCGTCCGTGTGCGAGAGGGTAAACGTTTGGTCACGGATGGTCCATTCGCAGAAACTCGCGAACAACTAGGTGGTTATTTCCTCGTTGACGCTACAGATTTGGATGAAGCCATCAGTATCGCGGAACGAATTCCAATGGCCCGTTCTGGCACCGTGGAAGTGAGACCGATTGTTGAGCTCTCCGGACTGCCAAACTGACATGTCCGACAAACTTTAGTTTGTCGAGTTCGCTGAGCAAGACCCCGGGATAAGGAATCCGCTTACTGAGTCAACTTTTAGAATCGTGGAGGTCGTTACTAATGTCGACAGTATTAGAAGCCCCGATCTCAAGCGCTGCGCGCTGGGGAGGATACATTGTTAGTGGGCTCATTTCCTTGTTTTTCCTTCTCGACGGAGTTATGAAATTGTTCAAACCAGCGTTTGTGGTGGAGGCGACAACCAAACTCGGTTATCAAGAGAATGTCATTATTTGGCTCGGTGCCGTTTTGGTTGTTTGCACGATTTTGTACCTGGTGCCGCTGACCTCCATACTTGGCGCAGTTCTTTTAACGGGCTACCTGGGAGGAGCCGTAGCAACACACGTTCGGGTTGAAGAAGGTGCGTTCCCGGTTGTTTTTGCCGCAATTTTTGGTGTGTTGGTTTGGGTGGGACTTTACTTGCGCGATCCACAGGTGCGAGCGTTACTACCTTTGCGAAAATAGTTTCCAGGATCTACTGTTTATTATTTGAAGGAGCCCATCAAATGAATATCTCGCTTTGGATTATGCAGATCTTGCTGGCGTTGTGGTTTCTCTTCGCCGGCGGTATTAAGTTAGTAATGTCGGCGGAGGCGATGGAAAAAAATGCTCCGCCAAACACGATTCACCTACCCGGAATGTTCATAAAGTTTATCGGTGTGTGTGAAGTGTTGGGCGCATTCGGTCTGGTACTCCCTGGTTTGACTAAGATTCAGCGAGGTCTAACCCCCTTAGCCGCCCTGGGGCTTTTGATCATTATGATTGGCGCTGTTGTGCTTACAGTTATGGGGCCGGGGTTTGGTGCTGCAATCCCCGCTCTTGTTACAGGAATTGTTTGTGCGTTCGTTGCATATGGTCGTCGCGACTGGAGATAGTGCCTTCGCTAATTTATCTCTATGAATACCATCACAAAAAGAAGATTCAACTGGCCACTGTGGGCTGGTTTAGTGCTGAGCATATTTGCGTTCCTCAGTTACTACCTTATCTTCGTTTGGTTTCCTCCGACTCGCGATTTTCCGTCGATCAATCTCTTACTGATAGTGGGCGCACTCATTCTGTTATTTATGGGGCTGCGCCGAGCGTTTGGCGTCGGACAGTCCACATTTTCAAAGGTCCTCGCGACGATTGCAGCTACACTGGGTCTCCTGATCTGTGCGATGTTTGTGTTTGTTTTCTTTGTCGCAGCCAAGTGGATCCCGCAGTCAACAGGGGCACCACACGTTGGTCAAAAGGCTCCTGAGTTCACACTTGCCGACATCAACAACAAGCAGGTTGCACTATCTGACCTTCTGTCAACTCCACTCGAGGGGAAGCAACCAAAGGGAGTATTGCTGGTCTTTTATCGCGGCTACTGGTGACCATCATGTAATTCCGAGTTACGGAGTATTGAGAAGAACCTATCGTTATTAAGTGCTGAGGGAATTAGACCAGTAGCCATTAGTGCCGACACGCCTGAAGAGTCTCGAAATCTCACTCAACAAGCCGGCTACAGCTTTACGTTCCTGTCTGACCGACAAGCACAAACGATTAAACTTTACGATCTGGTGCATGCCGGCGCCGGTGAAAATGGTCGTGACATCGCTCGCCCGGCGGAATTTCTGATCGATTCAACTGGGATGGTGCGTTGGGTAAATCTGACCGAGAACTATATGGTGCGAGCGAGACTGGAACAGATTCTGGCAGCAGCAAAGAAGCTCTAAAAGATTCATTGGATCCGTCTTAACAAATTCGAATATTTTCAACCCTCTAAACGCTTGGAACCCTCAAACAAACCATCCATCCCATCAATACTCCCGTTCGCGGAATTTACCTTGCTGAAGCGCACATAACGGCATAGGATCTTTCGCGCTATACCGGCATCTCGCTAAATATCAATTCACTCTGAAAGACGGAGAAATCGCTATGAGGATTCGAAGCCTGCTCGCCACTTGTTGTTTGCTTTTCGTAGTTGTCTCAATTCTAACGAAACCAACTGTTTCGGTTCGGGCACAGGACGGAGAAAAGCCCAAGACCGGCGCACTGTTGAATAAAGGATTTCAAGAGGTAAGTGCCTGGATTACAAAATCAGCCGATATGGTTCCAGCTGAGAAGTATGAATATAAACCGGTCGACGGTGTCCGAACATTTGGACAGTTGATCGCACACGTCACTGATTCCTATGCCTATTTTTGCGCTCACGGCGGAGGTAACAAGGTGCAATGGTCGGACGCTGTTGAAAAGGGAAAGACCGACAAAGCGACTTTAGTTGCCAAGCTCAAAGAAGCGACTGATAAATGTAATGCCGTTTACTCTTCTGATAGTGCGCAGTTTCCTCCTTTGATGGACAACATCGCACATACAAATCTGCACTACGGCAATATCATTACTTACCTTCGAATGATGGGTATGAAACCTCCATCAAGTTGATCCAAAAACTTATCTCGGTAAAACAAAAAGGCGTTCCATTTTTGGAACGCCTTTTATTGTTACGATGAATCTTCTTTGCCGCGGAGCGGCTTAAGAATAAAGCCCAGGGTGCAGCGAGGCTTTGCGAGCGAAACCCTGGGAGAGCAAATCGAGTTGAGTGAAGCGTCCTACAAGGACGCGAGCCGGATTGAATCGTCTCAATTTGTCATAATAACTAGTGCCATTGATACCCCGCGCTGGGAATTGATATCTCGTCTCTTGCTCGCGCCTTTTCAGGACGCTGAAATTTTTCTAATCCCCACCCAGGGTTTCGCTCGCAAAGCCTCGCTGCACCCCTGGGCTTTATTCTTGGGCCGCTCCGCGGCATAGATGCTACGAGTCAGTACGTCTTTCGCGATTCTTCCACACGCGTGTAGCAAACTAGAATCCAGTCTACTCTTCCCGAAACCTTTTCAACGCGACATTACTGTGAGAACTTTAGCAATTTGGATTGAATCAAAGGTTCGGATCGAACGATTCCATTAATATGGAGTGGTACAAATTCCTCACTCAGCCTTCGCGATAACTCAAACGTTGTCGTTACTACTCGAGAGACTTTGCGCCTGTATCAACCTCAACTGAGGATCTCCATTCTTTTGTAGATTTCCAAACTGGCATCTTCGTTGCTTCTTCCACTGCTGTGCAAACCATCCACGAGATTGTTGAACGGAATTAGACGTCCCGGACAATTTTCTTTGCGATTTGGTTACGAGAAAACATGCTCGTGAGACGAGATGCACGTGCCTTCCGATTGTTATCTCCCTGGAACTTGGAAAGGTGCGGTCCAGTCAATGTTTTTTGAAGGGAGTGAAGGAATGAGAAAACTCTGGTCTTTATCAATCATGCTCTGCCTGAGCCTGGCGGCATCAGTCGCGCTCGCACAGGACGTGCAAACGAAAGGAACAATCGGTGGAACAGTCACCGACGCAACGGGAGCAGCTCTTCCAGGAGCCAAGGTTACTGTCACCGGTCAAACAGGCGAACGCACTGAAACAGCGAACGAGAACGGCATCTTCAAGGTAGATAACCTTAACCCGGGAGTCTATACCGTTAAGGTCGAACAGACTGGTTTCAAAAGTGCCGTCGCAAACAACGTAACTGTGAACGTGGGTCGTGAATCGACCTTGAATCTAAAACTTGAGACAGGCGAAATCACCGCGACTGTTGATGTCACCGCAACTGTTGGTGGAATTGATCAGCAAAGTACTGCTACAGGGCAGAATCTCAACGATCAACTCTTTCAGAACATTCCAGTTCAACGTCAAGTCTCAAGCCTTTTCTATTTGTCCCCGGGCGCAACCGATAGCATAAACGGAGGCAGAGACAATCCTTCCATAGCTGGTGGATCCGCGTTGGACAATCTCTATGTCGCCGACGGAGTGAACATAACTAACTCCGCGTTTGGTGGAATTGGCACATTCTCTCGTTCTTATGGAGCGCTGGGAACCGGCATCAACACCTCCTTCATTAAAGAAGTACAGGTGAAGACTGGGGGATTCGAACCGCAATACGGTCAGTCAGAAGGCGGCATCATCAACATCATTACGCAATCAGGTGGCAACGCTTACCACGGTGCTGTTTACGGCTTCGCGCGTCCTGGTGCTTTTGAGGCGACACGAAGACAGGCCGACGATACTAGGGTCAACAAACAAGGGAAATTGCTTCACGAAGAAAACTATGATGTCGGCGCCGACTTTGGCGGCTACGTACCCGGCTTGAAAGACAAGTTGTTTTTCTTCGGTTCTTTCAACCCAACGATTCGCCGTGAACTTGTTCAGGGAGTATCCGCGAACGCATCGGACATCGCCGCAGGAAACGGATCGATCGTTGATTCAGGACTGTTCACTTCGCGAGGCACTTTCGCGCGACGCTATCGCACTTACAACTACGCTGGGAAACTCGACTGGGTAATCAACCCGAGCCACCAAATAACATTTTCGATCTTCGGCGATCCGACGAAGACTAATCTGTCATCGTTTGCTGCGCTCAACATCGACAATACAACGGGCGACAGCGTTCTCGACTACGGTACGCGAAATTGGGCCGTGCGATACAACGGCTCACTCTCCCCAACTTGGACTCTGAACTCATCGTTTAGCCAGGGACGGAGCACCTTCAACGAAACAGGCTTCGCAAATCTAAACTTGATTCAGATCAGACTGCCGATCGATCCGATTCGTGGAAACTATAACGCTGTCGGTCGAGGTTTTTTTGAACCGACGGAAAGCACAAACTGGAAATGGGATGCAAACACTGCCAAGATTTGGAATAAATGGGGGCAACACACAGTTGGTGTCGGTTACACTTACCAACAATCCCTTTACTCCGGTACTCGGGAACGTAGTGGACCACGATACCCGATTCCATCAGCCAACGCGATCGGAACGCCTGCGAATGATCTAGGCATACCAGCGTTCGCGGTTGGTCAACAATTCAACGTTCAATTCCGTCTACGTTCACAGGGCCCTGAGTGCACCCTCTGTCCGCTCTACAACGTCCGTGGGAATCTGGTACCCGTCTCACTGCAGGTTTTTCGTGGTGAGTTTGGACCTCCAGACTTCGATACAAAGGGACACTACAACGCCGGCTACGTTCAAGACACGTGGCGTGTGAATAAGTACGTAACTGCATTGTTGGGATTACGTACTGAACAGGAAAGGGTCATCGGTAGCCCCAACTCAGTTACCGGCGACCGCTATTCCTATAGCTTTACCGGTCAATGGTCTCCCAGAATGGGCGTCACTGTTGATCCAACCGGTAAGGGCAATATGAAGTTCTATTACAACTATGGGCGCTTCTTCGAATTCCTGCCGCTCGATGCTGCAGAGCGTTCATTGTCGCAGGAAATAGACTTCACAGGCGCTCGCTTTGCACCAGCGTTCACAG
>JBKPQV010000567.1:0-8213 GCA_046734235.1 Acidobacteriota bacterium | reverse complement strand
GAGAGGAATTCCATCGAGCTTTCTGCAGATTTCAGCGATGGAAGTAGCATTTTCATCCGTCAATGCAAACTCAGTCTGAACTTGTTGAGCCCGATCAATAAAAAGCATGACTGCATCTGTAGCTTGCAGGGCATGAAGGTCTGTCTCTGAGCTGGGAGCGGGAACCTCTAGCGGATGGAGGGCAACAACCTTTTCTCCTCGGACGCTTATTGGTTCTCGACTCGTAGCCAGAATGCGAACTTCAGAACAGGAAGAAAGAAGATTGTCGACAAAATCAGCGCAGGCAGAAAGTACCTGTTCGCAGTTATCGAGTACCAACAGCATTTTATGTCCGGAGAGATGATGGCTGAGCTGCTCAATTAGGTTCTTGCCCGCTTCCTCTTTCAACCCCAGAACCTGGGCCACCGCTGAATCAACCTTGGCTGGTTCGATGAGAGGTGTAAGATCAACAAACCAGACTCCGTCAGGAAACTTTTGAGAAAGATTCTCTGCCAATTTGATTGCCAGTCGTGTTTTGCCACAACCTCCGAGTCCGGTCAGAGTTAATAATCGAGTGTCTTGGAACAATTGCGCACAGTGCTCGAGATCATGAACGCGACCAATGAAGCGAGTTCGATCTTTCGGAAGGTTAGTTGCGCCAACGGCTTGTTTCTTCGCTGGCAATTCTTGGGCAACCGCACGATTTTGGTGTTCGGCGTCAGCAATCTCGAGCCCAGCCTTGCGCAGGCCTTCGATCAAGTGCTCAACGGCTTCAACACTCCACCACTTCTGCATATCGCTGCGCACGCGCGCTGCAACATCTGGACGCAGGCTGAGCAGTTCCTTCACTGCTTTTGTGGCTAACTCACTATCGTTGAGCTGACCGGCCGCTGCTGCAATGAGCAAGCAATGAGCCCAATGACCGTGGAGATTTGCCTTAAGCACGAAATTAAGCGCGGCACGATAGTCGCGCTGCTCATACGCTTGATAAAAGTTTGCATACCAATACCAACCGGGGTGATGAGGATTCAGATGTTTAGCGCGCTCAACTAGATCCAAACCACGCTCGAAGTCACCAGCAAAGGTTAATAGCTCTCCAAGATGCGCTAGATTGTCGCCATCCATTGCGTTGAGCGTAACCGCTCGTTCCGTGGAGTTTCGCAAGTTCTGTAGTTCCCTTAGAAAGAAATGCATGCGGGCCAGCGCACCCCAGGCCAAATGATTTGATGGCCCAAGCTCAACAGCTTTACGAGCTGCAGCTTCTCCACGGACTAGTGAGTCATTTCGAAGGTTGAATCCTTGCCCATAGTCCTGGCTATACATTGCAGAGAGCATGGCCCACGCATCGCAATAGCCTGGCGCCTTTTGCACTGCTAACTCCAGGGCCGAAAGTGCATCAGATAATCTTTCAGCTGTAACTCTCTCCGAGTAACTAAAACTTCGCAGGACAGCCTCGTATGGAGTCAATTGTTCCGGTGCTTTGTCCCTCACAGCATCACTCATGCTGCGCGTAAGGACACCATGTAGATCGGCAATCGTAGATACGATCGGTGGTACTAATTCATCCTGCAATTCGAAACTGGATTCCGGACTGAAGTCTCGCTCATAGGTCTCCGCCCATAGCTGAGCACCGCTGGTCGCATCAATAAGCCGCACGGCGAGTCGAATCTTCGATCCCGCATGGCGCAGGTTTCCTTCCATCACATAGCGAGCACCAAGTTCGCTGCCAATAATTCGTAAGTCATTCGTCTCGTTTTCGTACCGCAGTGTAGAGCCTCGAGCGATTACGCGAAGATATGAGAAGCGTGAGAGAGCCGTAATGATGTCTTCGGATAGTCCTTCGGCTAAAGCTGTTACGCCCGGGTCACTGCTCATGGATCTGAACGGCAGCACTGCTATCCAGAAACCTTCTTCAGCCCTGGTCTCACTCGAAATCGCAGGTGATGTTTGACCTGCAGAAAGCCCTTCATCTGAATCCAAACCAGCCTTGCGAATTCCATCCATTAACTTTTCAACGAGTTCCGGTTGATACCACCGATCAAGTTTGTTCTTCAACTCATCGGCGTCCGGCATAAGCTCAAAAAGATCTCGATAGGCTTTGGCCCCGAGTTCGCGTTCGCCTAGCTGGCCGTAAACAGCACTGAGCATCACATGCGAGAGGTAGAATCCGGGCATAAAAAACTTAATCGCAAATGCCCTTGCGTCGATGTAGTTTTCATCACGATAAGCGTTTAAGAATGGTAGGGCCCAATACCACGTTGGATGATTCGGATTTAGGTCTCTTGCTCGTTCAGCGAGTTCACACCCCGTTTCCCAGTCACCAGAAAATGCGATCAAGTGCCCAAGGTATTCCATTGTTGACCCGTCCATCGGGTTAAGCGCCAACGCCCGATTCGCGGCATTACGAAAAGCTTCGTATTCTTTGCTGAAATACAGCGCCTGGGCCAGCGCAAGGAAAGCGAAGTGGTTTGATGGAGCTAGATCCACGGCTCGCCGCGCTGCCTGTAACGAACGCTTCATTGAGTCAGGCCGCTCATTGAATCCGAATCGGTATTCCTCTCCGTACATCATCGATAACATTGCCCAGGCATCCGCATTCCCAGCCGACTCCTCGACAGCTCTTTCCAATCGGGTACGCACGATAGCGTGATCTTCCAGAGTCACTCGCTCGTAGTAACCGAAACCGCGGAGCACTGCTTCGTACGGAGTCAATTGATCGATTGGTTTGAGGAAAACGGTTTCACTCATACTGTGTGTTAGAGCGCCGTACCAATCAGCCACACTCGAGACTATCCGGGGAACTAGATCGTCCTGGAGAGCAAAAACCTTTTCACTGTCGAATGGACGGTCATAGGTCTCGGCCCATAAGTGCGCTCCGGTGCTTGCGTCGACGAGTTGGACCACTACTCGCAGCATCAGACCGACCTGGCGAATGCTGCCTTCCATCACATAACGCGCACCGAGTTGCTTGCCTATCGAACGCAAATCAGCCCTTTCACCAGTGAAGCGCAAGGTTGAACCGCGAGCAATTACGCGAAGTGCGGAAAAGCGCGAGAGGCCCGTAATGATGTCCTCTGAAAAACCTTCGGCGAGCGCCTCGAGATCGACGTTGCTGCCGCGATACTTGAAAGGCAATACAGCTACCCAGAATCCCTGTTCTGATCGCGATTCACTCGAGGTTAACCGCGGACCTGACGCTGTAGACACTCCCTCGAGGTCGAGGCCAGCTTTGCGCAATCCATCCATCAGCGGCTCAACCAATTCCGGCAAGTACCACTTCTCGAGTTTGCTGCGTCCGATTTGGGTGAAGTCCGGGGTGAGTGCGAGCAACTGGCGCATAGCCTTTTCAGCCAAATCATATTCGCCTAGTTGACCGTAAACTGCCGCCTCCATGGCCCGGCATAAATCGTTGTCCATATCTACCTTGGTCGCAAAAGCTCTGGCCCCAACGTAATCGCCTTTGCGAAATGCGTTGTAAAAAGGAACTGCCCAGTACCAACCAGGATGATTTGGGTTCAAGCTTCTGGCACGCTCAGCCAATTCAGAACCGTAGTCCCAATCACCCGAAAAACAGATCAAGTGAGCCAAATACTCAACAGTGGATCCGTCCATCGGGTTGAGCGAAATGGCACGGTCGGCAGCACTGCGGAAGGGTTCGAATTCCTTTCTAAAAAACAACGCCTGAGCATGAGCGAGATGGGCGAAGTGATTTGCCGGCGCAATACTGATCGCACGCCGTGCGGCCTGTAATGAACGCCCCAGAGGATCTGGCAACACGTTGAAGTCAAATCTATGCTCTTCGCCGTAGATCATCGACAACATGGCCCAAAGATCAGCGTTTCCCGGAAACTGCTCGACAGCCCTTTCTAAGGCTGAGCGCGCAGCAGCCTGCTCTTCAGCTGTGACGCGCTCGTAGTAGCCGAAGCTTCGCAGCAATGCTTCGTAGGGAGTGAGTTGATCGAGCGGTTTGAGCCGGACGGCCTCGCTCATACTGTGGGTGAGCACACCGTACCAGTCAGCTACGGTTGATACGATTCGCGGGACAAGTTCATCCTGGAGCGCAAAGAAGTCATCAGACTGTACCTGGCGATCGTAGGTCTCGGCCCAGAGATGCGCCCCTGTACTTGTATCGACTAGTTGAACTTGTATTCGCAACATTGAACCGGACTGGCGCAAACTGCCCTCCATAACATAACGAGCACCTAGCTCCTTGCCGATCGAACGAACGTCAGCGGTTTCGCTCGTGAAGCGCAACGTTGAACTGCGTGCGATTACTCGAAGGCTCGAAAAGCGTGAGAGACCAGTGATGATATCTTCCGAAAGACCTCCCGCGAGTGCTTCAACATCAGCATTATTGCCACGGTATCTGAACGGTAGTACCGCGACCCAGAATCCTTCATCTTGAATTATCTTAGAAACATCAGGCTTCTTGATCAGAGTACGTGGCGGCAGGGCAGATGTCGTACCGTGTCGTTCGATATCAGTCAACGCCCTGGCGACATCGTTTGCAGTCGGACGATTCTCCGCTTCCTTTTCCAACATTCGCAGAATCAACTCATCGAGTGCAGGACTCAGGCCTGGTCTAATGCTAGTCAGTGAAGGGGGACTCTGGGACGTAATTGCATGCAGATATCCGATCATTGTTTCGGACTTAAACGGATGCTGGCCGGTAGCAAGTTCGTAAAGAACGACGCCCAGCGCAAAAACATCTGAGGGTGCGCTGGCAAACTGTCCACTTGCTTGCTCAGGAGACATGTACGCCAATGTTCCCATTACAGTGCCGGGTGTAGTTTGTTGGGCTAGTGTTGCTCCTTCAGGATCGCTTGAGGTAGTGGGAAGCAGCCGCGCGAGTCCGAAGTCCAGCATCTTCAAGTAGCCATCATCACGCACCATTATGTTGTCAGGCTTGATGTCGCGATGTGTGATTCCGGCAGCATGGGCGGCGCTGAGAGCCTTGGCCATCTGTGGGCCCAGCGTAAAAAGGTTCTCTGCAGAATTGTCTTTAGCAATAACGTGACGCAATGTCTTGCCGGCGACGAATTCCATCACGATGAACCGGCCACTATCACTTTCGCCAATGTCAAAAACGGAGATGATGTTTGGGTGGTTGAGCGCTGACGCAGCTTTGGCTTCTTGTGTAAAACGACGAATCCGTTCTGAATCTTCCGTAAATTCAGCAGGAAGAATCTTGATCGCCACTTTTCGGCCGAGCCGCGTGTCTTCGGCTAACCAGACTTCACCCATACCACCGACACCAAGCTTTGAGATGATGCGGTAGTGAGAGATTTGGGAATTGGGAGAGGCACTCATAGGACGAATAGGGCCAATAAGACTAACAGGACCTATCGCTTCCAACCCGGAAGCTTTAACTCATCAACTATTTCAACGAATCTGGTGTCATCGCGAAGCCGTTCGTATTCAGGCCAGGTGCGCGTTAGTGTGATGAGCAATGGATCGCGCTCATCAGCAGCTCTTCTTGCAAAAGCTATAGCCTTATCCATTTCCCCAACCGCAGCAGCTGCGGGAGCTAACATCGCCGGCTGAATGTATTCGCGGGAACTTCTGGCTTCTAATTCAAGATATGCTGAACCGGCACTATCCATTTTTCCCCACCTGGCAAAAATGGAGATGAGGGTTGTAAGAGCCCAGCCGTGCCGGCCTGACATTGCCAAAGCCCGTTCACACACGTTAATTCCCTCTTCATATTGTTCGTTACACTCCAGGGCTATCGCGAGAACCCATTGGGCCAGGTAAGAGTTCGGATCCAGCTGGACTCCGCGTCTGGCATGCTCGACAGCTTCCTTAGTGGAACCGGCGCTCGCATACGAAAAGGCAATCATGACGTTGGCGTATGCTGACAGCGGATCGATTTGCAGTAATTGCCTAAGTTCAGCGAGTCCTTCCACCGCACGTCCCGAGACCCAGTGCAAGAAGAACAACCCATACCAAGCACGAGCCTGTGGATAGTTTGGGTTAAGCTCGAGTGCTTTCTTAAATTCACGATCCGCCAGATCATAATCGCGCTCGTACAACAAACTTGCACAAGCAAGTGCGTTATGCGCTTCGGCGAGATTCGGATCCAACTCGAGGGCGCGTCTCGCGGCGTTTAATGCTTTCGGCATTACCTGGACCGCGGGTGCATATCCCGAATACCCAGTGGTTGTGTAACCATCTGCTAAACCAGCCCAAGCCTGTGCATAAGAAGGATCCAGGGCAACCGCCTGGTTGAAACATTCGATCGCTTTCGCAATGCTGAGACCGCGCTGATACAGCAAAGCACGACCTTTCAGATAAAGCTCGTAGGCACCAATGTGCTTGGTTGCCGGTTGCACTTGCTGAATGTCGCTGCCGGAATTGAGTGACACCTGAAGCCGTCCGGCGATCGTCGAGGCAATCTCATCCTGAACAGTGAATATGTCGTCAATTACGCGATCATAACGTTCAGACCAGAGTTGATAGCCACTATTGGCGTCGATGAGTTGTGAAGTAATTCTAAGACGATTACCTGCTCGTCGCAAAGTACCTTCCAGAATGCTGTCGACACTCAATTGCGCCCCGACTGATCTGAGATCTTCGTTGCGGCCTTTGAATGAAAATGAAGAGCTTCGTCCCGCCACGCGCAGTCCCGGTATTTGAGCAAGCGCATTGATAATTTCCTCAGTAACTCCATCCGCAAAGAATTCTTGCTCCGGATCTCCCGAGAGATTATGAAATGGCAGAACGGCAATCGTCTTGATCAACGAGCCAAGTGAGCCCTGACCAGTAGTTGAGACGAGTGAGTTATCGGCGATGGAAGAGGCCGCAACGCTGTCAGTTCCCGGAGAACTCTCCAGCTCTCGTCTAAGTTCGCTTAGTTCAATGGCAACTTCTTTTATTGATTGGTAGCGTTGCTCCGGATCTTTGTTGAGACAGCGCCGAACTATTCTTTGCAGATCGAGTGGAGCAGTTGGACTGATATCGCGGACCAGCGGAGCTGGTTCATACATCAAGTTGTGCAACGACTTGATTAACGTGTCGGCAGCAAATGGTTTTCGTTTTGTCGCGCACTCAAACAGAATGCAGCCGAACGAAAAGATATCGGAGCGCTGATCAATTCCATTTCCCTTACCTTCGGCTTGCTCTGGAGACATATAACCAACTGTTCCCAGGATTAGTCCTGGTGAAGTCGCGCTGGGTGGAGCGGGGCGCCGCGCAGCTGCGGCAATAAGAGTATCGCCCTCATCTCCTTGTCCTGACGAATCAGCCGTCTGTTCAACTAACTTGGCAAGTCCAAAATCGAGCACTTTTGCATAACCATCACTCGTGATCATGATGTTTTCTGGCTTGAGATCACGATGCACAATTCCAGCTGAGTGTGCTTTTGCCAGGCCCTCGGCGATGTGTTGTAGATGGCGCAATAGTTTCGACAGCTCAGTAGCTTCGCGATGGATTTTTTCTCGTAGCGTTACGCCATCAATAAACTCCATCGCAATATAATGAGTTCCTTCGGCCTCACCGATTTCATAGATGTGAGCTATGTGAGGATGGTTTAGCGCGGCAGCAGACTTGGCTTCGCGAACAAAGCGCGCCATGCGATCTTCATTCCCTGCCACACCTGCCGGCAGCATCTTCAATGCTACCTTGCGATCGAGTTTTGAGTCTTCGGCAAGATACACCTCACCCATTCCGCCCTCGCCGAGTTTGGAAACGATGCGGTAATGGGAGATGAGTGAATTAGGAGCTAGTGATTGACTCAACTAATTTTCTTCTCTGTGTCTCTGTCTTCTCTGCGTAGCAAATGGTCAAGTCCTTGTTTTTCTAGCAAGTTTCTCCCGTCCTGTAAGGACAAAAGTTAGTAGCCGGGGGCGAGCGGCTTTGCGCGAAGCCCCCGGCAAAGTCAAGGATATTTAGGACCCTGAAAGGGTCGAACAAACATCGGTTTGACCCTTTCAGGGTCTAATCAAAAACGGGCTCTGTTCCGTGGGCTTCGCGCAAGGCCGCTCGCCCACGGCTATTAACTTACATCCTTTCAGGATGATCTTTGGTTGCGGCTTCGCCGCGCTGCGTAATCGGTGTAATCTGTGGATAGTCTTGCGTCCTCTCCTGGAAAGCCTTTTGTCATTGAGTCTCGCTCACCTTCTCAATGAATATGTCGTGCAAGCTTGGTTCGATCATCTCAAACTTAGTCACCTTGGCTCCCGATTCGATCAGATACTTGAGAAAGTCCTGCGGGTTGGCATCGGCCGCCAGCAATA
>JBKPQV010000566.1:0-7347 GCA_046734235.1 Acidobacteriota bacterium | reverse complement strand
ACTCTCAAGCAGTAATCAACTCACCGGCACCTGAATTTGTTTTGCCAGACGGTGGCGGGAATCAATGGCGACTCTCGGATCAGCGAGGCAAAGTGGTGGTGTTGTTATTTTATCCTGGCGATGAAACACCGATTTGCACAGCTCAACTATGCTCTGTGCGTGATCGCTGGGACGACTATCTTGCTACGGGCGCGGAAGTAGTCGGCATCTCATCTGACTCTGTTGAGTCACATCGCAAATTTGCCCAACACCACAATCTACCTCTGCGTTTGCTCTCCGATAGCGATGGCAGCGTCTCGGGACTCTACGGCGCCCGTTCCCTCATTCCCGGTAAAGTCGCACGTTCGGTATTTGTCATTGACGCGCAGGGAATTCTTCGTTATTCGGATGTCCGACCGTTGGGTCTCTTCAAGCCAAAAGACGACAAGACGATAGAAGCGATCAAAGCGGCGATGTAGAGAGTTAAAACCCTATTGGTCATTTTCCATTTGAGATGCTCTGCGTGTAATAAGTCCTGATTGGATAGAAGTCGGTACCACCTCGCGGTAGCCGGTGGGCCAGATCATTCACCCGATGTAAAAGCTCGGTCTAACTTCAAATTGGTTTCTGGTAGGGCCCACCCGCTATCGCGGGGTGGTACCGACTTCATCCAACTCAGCTCTCGGCGCGGGAGCCTCTGAAAAATGGAAAATGACCAATAGGGGTTTTCTTCCCCAAACTCGCTCTTCACCAGCTTCGTCGCTATAATCCAACCTCACACAAGGAGAAGAAAGATGGCTGATACGATCAAGTGCACTCACTGCGGCGAAAAACGTCCCGCTATTGGATTCGCGCCCTTTCCAAATGAATTAGGGCAACGGATTGCCAAAGAAATTTGTCAACCATGTTGGGCTGGTTGGTTACAAAAGCAGACACAAATAATCAATCACTACGGTCTCGACCTCACCAACCCCGACGCCCAAACCTTTCTGTTCGACAACATCAAAGGTTACCTCTTTGGCGACACTCCGCAGTTGGCACAGATCGATACCTCTAAAGAAGGCACGATCGAATGGTAATTGCCCGAGATGTTTTAGCTTGTCGTGCTCTTGGTACTTTGAACTTTGAACTTTGAACTTTGTACTTTGTACTTACTTTGAACTTTGTGTTTTATCCTTGGTAGATCAAAGTACAAAGCTCAAAATACAAAGTACAAAGTCCTTCAGACATCTGGCCCAGCTGTTGCAATAAACCTCACGCTACCCGAGTTCTTAACTGAGGACCCCTGAAAAACCGAGACTAGTTTGGTGAGACTTAGTGTCTCACTGCCATGTTTTGATGCGTGCGTACGTTTTTCGAACTTGTATTGATTACGGGAGGGTTAAGAAATGAGGTCCAGGATTTTTGCACTAATTGCCACACTTGCGACTGCCTTCGTATTGGCTGGATGCGACCAAACCAATAACGCGAACACGACTGCGAATGCCAACGCGAACGCGAACGCAAATGCCAACACAACGGTAGCAACATCAACACCGATTCCCACAAACACTGCCAACGACAACCGTCGCGCCCCGACTCGTGAAGAGTATGAGCGCGACAAGGAACGCTACAGTCGTGAGGCGAAAGAAAAAGGACGAACTGTCGGTACTGGTCTTAACGACGGTTGGCTATGGGTGAAAGCGCGTTTTGATTTGGCAGCCGTTGATGATCTTCGTGATTCCACGATCAATGTTGACGTCAGCAACGCTGTAGTCACGCTTACCGGCACCGTCGCAAACCAGGGGCAGGTCGCCAAGGCAGATCAAACAGTAAAAGGAATTGAAGGAGTCAAAGGCGTACAGAACAAACTAAAGGTTGCTGCGAACCCGAGCGCAAACGCTAATGCCAATGCGAAGCCCAAAGCGAAGTGACTAGGGCGACGGGGCGAAAGGACTTAAGTAAGGTCTCCACCAAGCAAATCTCAGATCGCAAATTTGAGATCTCATACTGACTCGTGGGAAAGCGAAGAACTGTGAGATTTCAAATTTGCGATCTGAGATTGTAGTTTTGTTTGGAAGTTGATTTCGGCTCACCGAATTAAAAACTTGTGCACAGATCCGTCGATTTGACCTCCAAGTCCTATTCTTTTAAGCTCTCGCTCTCTTCTTTCGAATCTGCATTTGTTTGGACGCCAAGCTCAGCAGCTTTACGAGTTGACACGGAATCCACAAAGACAAATTTGAAAATCTTTTCTTAGCTTTCGCAACTCAATCTGATGGGGATTTGGTCCTTATGCCAAGAGTCCGCCTGCGTTTTCTAGTCACACTTCTCGCAGTTTCTCTGTTGCCTGCTTTAGCAATTCGGCTAGCAACAGCACAACATTCCGGCATCGATACTTACGCGATCACAAACGCCAGGATCGTTCCAGGTTCGGGTGCAACGATCGATAAAGGTACCGTTGTTTTTCGTAACGGTCTGATCGTGGCAGTTGGCGCTAACGCGAACGTACCAGCTGACGCGCGTGTAATCGACGGTGCGGGTTTAACTGTCTACCCGGGTCTAATCGACTCCTACACAAATCTCGCCTTACCCGAAGCGTCACCATCTCCCGCAGTTGGTGGCGGTGGCGGCGGAGGTTTTTTCCAGCTTCAGGCAGCTGCACAGCCTCGACCGGGTGGCCCAAACTCAACTCAACCAGCCGGATTACAACCGGAAACAATGGTTGAGGAAGTTATTCGCACCGGCGGAGCTGACGTCGAAGCGGCAAGGGGTGCGGGGTTCACAACCGCTTTGACTCTACCGCGAACCGGAATTTGGATGGGCCAATCCGCATTAATCAACCTCGCGGGTGAGAATCCACAACAAATGATCGTTCGCTCGCCTGTTGCCATGCATGTCGGCTTTACACCTTTACGGGGTAGTTATCCTGGTTCATTAATGGGCGTGTTTGCCCAACTACGTCAGATGATGCTGGACGCGCAGCGTTATCGCGACTCTTTGCAAATCTATGAACGCTCGCCTCGAGGAGTTCGCCGTCCTGATACCGATCGCTCACTCGCCGCGCTCATTCCAGTATTAGAAGGAAAGATGCCGGTCGTAATGTTGGCAAATACGGAACGTGAAATCGATCGAGCATTGGATTTAGCAGCTGAGTTTAAGTTGAAGCTGATCATCGCTGGTGGTCGCGAGTCGGCTCGCCTGTCTGATCGACTGGTGAAACAAAATGTGCCCGTGCTTCTTTCGCTAAATCTGCCGCGACGTACAACTGCGGCAATGCCTGAAGCTGATCCAGAACCACTGCGTGTGCTTCGTGAACGAGTCGAAGCTCAACAGACCGCAGGCAAACTCGCGCGAGCCAAAGTCCGCTTTGCCTTTGAATCGGGCTCGCTGCCGAACGCATCGGACATCATGGTCAACGCAAACCGTACAATCGAGAATGGGCTCTCGGCAGACGATGCACTTCGCGCATTTACGCTTTGGCCGGCAGAAATTCTCGGGATGGGAAATCAGCTCGGTTCGATTGAAGTTGGAAAGATTGCCAACCTGACAGTCACACGTGGCGATCTATTTGATCGCAACAGTCGGATTACGCACGTCTTTATCGATGGACGACCAGTTGATCTGAGACCGGCTGCGACACCTCCAGGGGGCGGTGCCGCCACGCGAAATCTCACCGGTGCCTGGACACTTAATGTGAATCTGGGTGAAGAAAAAACTGCGACGCTTAATCTACGCCAGGAGGGCGATCGGCTTACCGGCTCGATTCAAGGTCAACTCGGTTCCGGCGAAATAGCTAACGCCACGACAGGCAATGAGGTGCGTTTTACTGTTGTGGTTAACGTTGAGGGTCAAACGAAGGAAGCGACTTTTTCCGGAGCTATTGCGCCTGGTGGAAATGAGATTCGTGGCGCAGTCACGATTGACGGACGAGCGCCGGGAACGTTCACCGCTACACGAACGCCTTCAAACTAGATACCAAATTCGAAACGTACGACAAACTAAGGTTCGTCGGACAAACTCGGAGTGAAATCAAATGAAACGATTCATAACTAATCTAGTCTTACTTTCGATCATCTGTACCTTGCCACTTAGTGTGGCGCGAGCTCAGACAGCGGCGAATCCAACTGAAACGCTGATCAAGAACGCAACTGTACTAACAATAACCAAAGGTGTCTTAGCGAATACCGATGTTCTAATTCGTAATGGAAAGATCGCAGGTGTCGGAAAGAACCTGACAGGTTCAGCCAATGCGCGGGTTATCGACGGTACAGGAAAGTATGTGATGCCTGGTATCATCGACTGCCATTCTCACTCGATGCTGGACACTATCAATGAAGGCACGCTCGCAGTCACTTCAATGGTGCGCACTCGCGACGTTCTCAATCCAACGGACGTCGATCTCTATCGTGAACTTGCCGGCGGCGTTACTACACTAAACTTGTTGCACGGCTCCGCTAATCCTATTGGCGGCTTGAATACTGTGGTTAAAGTTAAATTTGGACGTCCCGCAGACCAGTTCATTTTTCCCGGAGCGATGCCCGGAATAAAGTTCGCGCTAGGTGAAAACGTCAAGCGATCCAGCACACCCAACCAGCCCGGTGTTACGCGACGTTATCCGAACACACGCATGGGTGTCGAAGAGACTATTCGCGAAGCGTTCTCGAAAGCACGCGATTACAAAAAAACCTGGGATGAATATCGCGCGGCTGTTGCCAAAGGCGACAAGAACGTGATTCCGCCAAGACGTGATCTGCAACTCGAACCACTCGTTGAAGTGCTTGAAGGTAAGCGCTACGTCCATGCCCATTGTTACATCGCCAGCGAAATTTTGATGCTGATTGGCATCGCAGACGAGTTTGGTTTCAAGATCAAAACCTTTCAGCACGTTCTTGAAGGCTACAAAGTTGCCAAAGAAATCGCTGCCCATGGCGCGGGCGCTTCAACCTTTGCCGATTCGTGGGCTTATAAGATCGAAGCTTACGATGCGATTCCCTACAACATGGCAATCATGACCCGGGCCGGTGTAGTTGTTTCGGTTAACTCGGATTCAGACGAACGTGCTCGTCGCCTCAACATTGAAGCAGCGAAGGCGATGCATTGGGGCGACTTAACTGAAGAGCAAGCACTCAAGCTCATCACACTAAACCCGGCGATTCAACTAGGTATACAGGACAAAGTCGGCTCTATCGAAGTTGGAAAAGATGCTGACCTGGCGATCTGGAATGGACACCCATTCAGCGTTTATTCACGGGTTGACACGACTATCATCGACGGCGACATCTTTTTTGATCGCCAACAGGACCTTGCTCGTCGCGCTGATTTAGCTAAGGAACGCGCGGCACTCGAACAAGCAGATCCCAACAAGCCGCCTGCACAGGGTCAATCTCCGAGCACGTCGCGCCGCCGGCCTCGAGCGCATGAAGACGATGATGTTTGGGAAGGAGAGAGACCATGACGGAAATGTTGAAGGTACAAGATGGAGATGCCGCGATGAGACAAATCGGGATTGTAAGCAAAATATGTTTTGTAGTTTTGGCTTTGGCGACAGCTGCAACCGCCCAACAGATGGGTAACCCAACGACGCAACAAGGCGTTACACCTCAGCGTGGCACGTATGTAATTCGCAATGCTCGCATAATTACAGTGAGTGGACCAGACATTGAAAATGGCAGCGTCGTGATCCGTGACGGAAAGATCGCAGCCGTGGGAGCATCTGTTAATGCACCGGCCGGAGCTCAAACGATTGAAGGTCGTGGACTGTCGGTCTATCCGGGAATGATCGATGCTGGAACCAACATGGGGTTAGTCGAAGTTCCCCAGGGCGCAAATGGAACCGTAGATACATCAGAGGTTGGCGACTTCAATCCAAACTCACGCGCTATCATTGCTATCAATCCACATAGCGCGCACATCGGTGTAACGCGAGTTGAAGGCATCACAAATGTCTTGAGCGCACCAACCGGTGGCCTGATTTCCGGCCAGGCAACTGTGATCAATCTCCTCGGGACTGCTCCCAACGAGATGGCGGTGGTTCCGAATGCTGCCCTCGTGATCAACTACCCTTCAATTGGCGGCGGAGGCGGCGGTTTCGGCGGTGGTTTTCAGCAACAGCAAACAAGTCTTGCCGACACGTTGACTGCAAATGAACGACAGTTGGAACAGATCCGAAAGCTCTTGCGTGATGGTGAAGCCTACGGCCGCGCTCGTGATGCTTATGCCAAAGACAATTCGTTGCCAAGGCCAAATCTAAACGTCGTTCTTGAAGCTTTGGTCCCGTATGTTCGCGGATTGCAACCAGTAATTTTTCGCGCAGATCGTGAAGTTGAGATACGTGGCGCGATCAAATTCGCGGAAGAGATGAAACTCAAACCGATCATTTTGGGTGGCGACGATGCGGCCAAGGTGGCGAGTTTGCTTAAAGAAAAGAACGTTCCGGTAATCCTAACTGGCATCTTTCAACTGCCAAACCGCGAAGATGATGCGTACGATTTTTTGTACGAAACTGCGGCGAAACTTCAAGAGGCTGGTGTTCGTTACTGTATTTCTAGTGGCGATCCAGGTGCAGAAGCTCGTAACCTACCGTTGTATGCAGGCATGGCCGCCGCCTATGGCTTGTCCAAGGCAGATGCCTTGAAAGCTGTAACTCTTTACCCGGCTCAGATCCTGAACGTTGCTGATCGACTTGGCTCAATCGAAGTCGGTAAGATGGCCAACCTCGTTGTCACCGACGGTGATCTGCTGGAGATTCGAACAAAGGTTAGGCATTTGTTTATAGACGGGCGTGAGGTTCCGTTAACTAGTAGGCATACTGAGCTGAACGACGCATTTAAGGGCAGGAAGTAGTTCCAGGGCTGTAGCTCTTTTATTGGTCATTTCCATTTGAGATGTTCTGCGTGTAATCAGGTCTGATTGGATAAAAGTCGGTACCACCCTCGCGGTAGCGGGTGGGCCAGATCATTCACCCGATGTGAAAGCTCGGTCTAACTTAAATCTCCAAGTGGTTGCTTGGTAGGGCCCACCCGCTACCGCGAGGTGGTACCGACTTCATCCAACTCAGCTCTCGGCGCGCGGAGCGTCTGAAAAATGGAAAATGAGAAATGAGAAATGAGAAATGGAAAATGGAAAATGACCAATAAAAATCTTTCGCGCACCAGGGCACAAAATTTCTAACCTTTTCAGGAGGTTCCCTTGTTTACCCAAAAACTATCTGCATCATTCAAAGCCACTGCGTTGTTAGCAGTGGCATTTGTTTTTTCAACAACAACTTATTCCCAAACTAAACTACTTCGTTTCCCGGATATCAAAGGCGACCGCGTCGTGTTCACGTATGCAGGTGATCTTTGGACCGCACCTTCCAGTGGTGGATCTGCCTCGCGTCTGACCTCT
>JBKPQV010000565.1:0-14875 GCA_046734235.1 Acidobacteriota bacterium | reverse complement strand
GGTGGGGTTGGGGCCTTACCCTGATCGTCTGTCTTTTGGCGCGTGTGGGTTGGATGGTCTTTAGTCATGTCGTTTGGTTAAAGAGCGGGATCGGCGTCCCTGTGCCGGAAGCAGCGGCATCTCATTGGTTCACCTGGGCTCTCGGAGCTATTGGTGTGGAAGCTTGGCTCGGGATAATCAAACTCCCGAAGTGGACGAACAATTTGAAATTGTCTGCGATATTGATCGTGGCGGCCTCAGCTCTTTCTCATTTTCTTCCGTCAATACCAAAGGAAAGAATCTGGCACGATTTCAGTTGGTTTCTTATCCACCCCGTCTGGGGCCTGGGCTTTTTCATTGTTGTCAATCGCACCGTTCTCGCTGAGGATGCGTGGATTCGGAATCGCAGACTACCTTCGTTGATCTCGGTCTTTGCTACGCTCGGTATTTTCTCCTATTCGATCTATCTCACTCATGAATTAACGATCATGCAGTCGTGGCGTTGGACCAGTCCGGGAATGTCGCAAATCCAAAATGTGTTTTTGGTTGTGTTACCCGCCACAATACTTTTTGCGTGGATATTTTTCTGGTTCTGCGAACGGCCGTTCATGATCCGTAGATCACAGCCTCGTGAGACCCGCGGGGTTCTCGATTCAATCCAAATCCTGGAAACAGCCCCTGAACCGCAAGTGACCGGTCAAAATTAGAAGAGCGAAAGAAATAATCTACAGATTACGCAGATTTTATTGGCTGGCTTACAGGTACTTCGCCACAGTCCTTCAAATCGGCGTAATCTGCGGATAGTCTCCCTCTGATTACCAAGCTCTTTGTTAACACTTCCGGAATAAGAGGCGTCAATCCCTTTGAGGTCCATAACCTGTGCTGCTCTCGTTCGGGATCATCCTGTTCAAAAGGACCTGGAACAGAATCATCTCGCTTCTTAAATTCATAAAAAGAAAGACCTTATGGAAACCCGAAGACCCTCTTCCCTGGCGACTCTCCCGATCGCCGTGCTGCTTTGTCTTTGTTTCACCTCAACTAGTCCAGTGCAGGCACGCGAGGTCAGCGCTGCAACTTACGAGAAGACCTTTTCACAAAAGTTCGCCGCGATCGAAATCGAAAATGCGAACGGTCGTACAGATGTTGAAACGTGGAACAGCAACCGTATCCGTGTTACCGCCTCACGCAATCCCAATGCTGACGGCAGACCCATCGAAGATCGGGTTCGCTTTCAAGTGAGTGATACGGACTTAAAAATCCAGGTCCGCGAAGACAGAAAAGAGGGACCAATTAATCTGCTGGTATTTGTTCCACGCCAGGTTAGCCTGGCGGTCAGGGGTGATTCCGAAAAAATCGCAATTCGCGGGATAACGAATGCACTGTCGGTACAGACCGAATCTGGAGATATTTCGCTCTCGCTTCCCAACTCCGCTGACACCGATTTGTCTTTGAGGTCGCTCGAAGGAACGATCAGCTCACAGCTGGACATGCGTGTATTCGGCCCTGTTGATTCTCACAGCCTCGACGGCAAAACAGGGCGTGGTGGCACTCCGGTCATCATTCGCAGCACACGCGGTTCAGTTTCTCTGATCGCTGATGAAGCGGGTCGGATAGCCAGGGCGGATGCAAAGATGGCGAACGATGTCGGCCGAATGGACCCGCCACCGTTAATGAAAGCTTCATCGTTCTCAAGTCAGGATGAAGGGGCGGCTCGCTCGGATTCAGCAAACAAAAGTTCAGCTGGGCCAAAGTCGCCTGCTCTGATAGATCCCAACGATCCTCCTGTTGCCGACATCATCAAGATCGACAGTCGACTGGTCAATCTAAACGTTAAAGTGACTGACGGTGCAGGCAAGCTGATTCCCAATTTGTCGCAAGCTGATTTTCAGATTTTCGAAAACAACGTCGAACAGCAAGTTGTCAGATTTGAACCGGTGACCTCGCCGGTCTCCGTAGTGCTGTTACTGGATGCGAGTGGCAGCACGAAGGAGCACTGGAAGATCATAAAGAAGGCTGCCAAGAAGTTTATCGAAACACTGAACCCAAGCACACCAATCGCCGTTGCTGCCTTTACTAGAAGGTTCATGGTTATTTGCGACTTCTCTTGCGATAGACAAACTTTGAAAGAGCGGATCGACAAAACCAAGAATCTCTCTTCTGGAACCGCGTTTTATGATGCCACATGGTCAACCCTCAATCTTTTTAAAGAAGTGAAAGAGCAGCGCAAAGCGATAGTGATGATGACCGATGGCGTGGACAATTCACTTTCTGATGAGGATTTCGAGCCTAAGCATCCATTTGACGAGTTATTCACCAGAATTAGCCAGGATGAAATAACAATCTATCCAATCTACTTCGACACTGAATACGAAGTGACCGTTAGAATGCGTGGCAGCGATACTCATGAATCTTACGTAACTGCCCGCGAGCAACTGCAGCGAATAGCTGATGAGACTGGTGGGACATTATTCAAGGCTGATCGTGCGGAAGATCTCGACGGTGTATATCAGCGAGTTGCCTCAGAGCTCCAGACGCTTTACAGCGTTTCCTACAACCCTGCGGATAAAAACTATGATGGTACGTGGCGGAATGTCGGTGTGAAGGTGAAACAAGGAAGCGCGATGGCGAGGACGAAACGCGGGTTCTACGCGAGGTAGCAGCAATCCTTAACCAACTCTGACACTGAGAACAAAGTTAGCTCTCAGCAAGGTTAGAGGTTGGGAAGAAGGGTGGCTTGCCCCCACTGGACTCTCCCATAAAAAATCATTGAGTTCAAGTGTTTGTGTTAGAGAGTCCTGCGGGGGCAAGCCACCCTTCCCAACCTCTAACCTTGCTGAGATTTCACTTTGCTTGAGTTTCAGTCCAGTTGGTAAGTGGCTACGCTCGTCGGCGTTTCGAAGCAGCGAACTTTGTAAATCTGCACGCGCTCATCACCAACCTTGCTCCCCACGCGCTCCAAAACATACTTCGCTAAATTCTCAGCTGAAGGTTGCAGTTCATCGAATGGTGGAAGCTCGTTAATATTTCGGTGGTCCAGGTAGAGCACTACTTCATCAGCTGCTTCTTTAAGCTCGACAAAATCTACCAGCAAACCAATGTTATCGAGTTCTCTACCGCGCGCGTAAATTTCGATCTTATAGTTGTGTCCATGCAAATTCTCACACTTGCCTTTATAGCCACGCAGCTGATGCGCGCTTGAGAAATTGCGCTCAATCATTACTTCGAATTGTCCTGGCATAGTTGGAACGAGTCTAAGGGGCCGGGATGGCCTTCGCAAGTGGATCGGAAGGCGGTTGGAAGATTGACCTCAGATCGTTGATCTCTGAAGTGATGCGACACGGTGGCAAACTCCGCAGAAAGGTTCGCCCGTAAGGCTTTGTTCGCAGCCGTGGATCCAAAATGGCAAGCACTCCCCTGTCAGTGGTGCTCCTGATCAAACGCCCGAGTCCCTGCTTTAGAGAGATGATTGCTTGCGGGATACTGTATTGGTGGAAACTCGATCCACCCAGATCCTCGATGTAACGTTGACGCGCAGCCACAATCGGATCAGTCGGAACAGCAAATGGTAGCTTGTCAATAATCACACAAGACAACTGCTCGCCCCTTACGTCGACTCCTTGCCAAAAACTGGACGTCGCAAACAAAACGGCATTGGGAGTCTCGCGAAACCTTTTTAAGAGCTGCCCTTTCGAAGCGCTTCCCTGCACCAGACACGGATAATCGATTTCCGCCCAAACGTTTTCATACAACGACTGCATCCCGGCCAAACTCGTTGACAGGACAAATGCCCTGCCCTCAGTCGCGTTCAGAATACGGATAACTTCATCAGCAGCTGCGAGCGACCATTCCCGAGCGCGTGGATCCGGCATTTTCCCAGGAAGGTACAGGATCGCCTGACTTTGGTAATCAAAGATCGATTCGGCGATCAGATCGTCTGCCGCATCCAGCCCAAGACGATCACGAATGAACGCAAAGTTACCGCCGCTCGATAAAGTTGCCGATGTCAAAACTACGGTTCGCACTTCGTCGAACAACTTGTCTTGCAGCAATCCGGCAACGTCGATTGGCGAAGCACGCAGGAATATTCCGCGGTTTCGACGTTCGAACCAATAGACGAATTTCTTGTCAGCGCCGGTAACAATGAACTCAAGTTCAAAACGAAGCTGACGCAAACGCCTTACAACGGCTTCCACATCAGGCGGCTTTTCCTGGATCGTGTCGAGCGTTGTTGCCACTCGTGCGATTGCTCCATCAAGCGCCGTATAAAGATCGCCCAGGGGTGTGGCCTCGAACTCTCCTTCGGGGGTTCGCTTGGCAAACGTACCGGGAACTATCGGATAGCGTCCTTCTTCGCCACGTCCTTCGCGGAAACCCATCCAGAAGTTTTCCGCAAACTGCGACAATCGAGCTAATGACCTGGTCACTTCACGGTCCAGGTCAGGTTCTTCAATTCGTAGCATATCGACATCGCGAATGAGATCCTCAATCTGGTAGTTCGAAACCTGGGAACCGAAATATTCAGAGGCCACGTCCTCGATCAAGTGAGCCTCATCGAGGATTACTGCGGTGTAATCGGGCAAAACAGAGCCATAGTTACCATTGCGTAGGGAAAGGTCTGCAAAGAACAAATGATGATTGACCACGACGATGTCGGCTTCTTTCGCTCGGTCGCGCATTCGCGTGATGAAGCAGGGATCGAAGTCAGGGCACTTTTGCCCGAGGCATGTTTCTGGTCGAGCATCAATATGCCGCCAAAATGATAACGACTCTGGTAAGTTTGCCAGCTCAGCCCGATCACCGATTTGAGTTTCGCGAGACCAGTCGCTCACTTCTTCGAAGTAATCGACTTCTTCAAGTCCTTCAAGAATTGGGGATCCTTCAGCACGGGCCAGGCGGTGAAGGCAAAGATAGTTGCTGCGACCTTTCATGTAGGTTGCCGAGAATCGCTTTGGCAAAATGCTTTGGAGAAAAGGAATGTCCTTCTCCATGAGTTGTTCCTGAAGATTTTTTGTACCAGTGGAGATGATCACGCGTCCCTTGCCGGCCAGTGCAAAGGCGACGGCAGGAACCAGATAGGCAAGAGTTTTTCCAGTTCCCGTACCGGCTTCGACAATCAGGTGACGTTGCTCTTCAAAAGCACGCAGCACAGCCCGGGCCATGTCGATTTGGCCGGGACGGTGTTCATATTCTGGGTGCGCCTGAGCGATGAGGCCCTCAGGCCCGAAGATTTCTTGCATAACTACGTGAAATTTAGATCCTTTGAATGGTCTTTATAACATAGCGTGGCGTAGCGTTGGCAGCAAATTATCTCTTGGCTGGAAATGCTTCGGAGCATAGCCGCTTCGGACTCGGGAAAAGATACTAGAAACGCCGTAAGGCGCATTAAAAAGGGTCTGGAATTCTCTCCGGGGTGTGTTATTGTAAGTACAGGTGAAATCCCCACCCGGATTGACCAGACATTCCCACCGCACCTGAAATCCTAAACTCGGAGTATCCCCTGGAATGAGAAAGTATCTTAGCTCGCCCCGGATCGCGCTTGGCCTTATCCTGCTCATAACCGCCCTGGTCTACATTGGTAGTCTGAGATATGAATTCACATACGATGACAACCAGCAGATCGTGCTTAACTCCGCAATCACGAGTGCTTCGCACTTGCCCGAGTACTTCACCACACATGTGTGGGCTAGCATCTCGCCGGATGCGGCAGCGAACTACTATCGCCCGATCTTCCTACTCTGGTTACTTCTGAACTTCAAACTCTTCGGGCTCTCGCCCGCCGGATGGCACGCAACGACTATACTGGTTCATCTCGTTGCCACGTGGCTCGTGTTTGTTTTAGCCAAACGGCTTACATCCGATCATTTGATTTCCGCAATCGCAGCATTCTTGTTTGGAATTCACCCGGTCCATATTGAATCGGTTGCATGGATCAGCGGAGTGACAGATCCATTGATGACCGTCTTCCTGATTGCAGCGTTTCTCATGTATCTAGACAGAGGGCAACGGCTGGAGCCGGCAAATCAATGGGCCATTTTCCAACGACCATTTCTTCTCTCGTTACTGTTCTACACTCTCGCTCTTCTAACGAAAGAAACGGCGGTTGCGTTTGTACCCATCGTGATTTGCTATGAGTTGTTCACTGGGAGGAAAGATGAGCATGGAAGCTCTAACAGATGGCTCACCTCGTTGTTCGTAAGTGTACTTCCGTATGTAATCGTCAGTGCAGTCTATGTTCTCGTGCGAACCAAAGTGCTCGGCAATTTCAGTCATGAACTTAATCCATTGCCCGTCACGACAATCGCATTAACGATTCCTGGCGTCATATGGTTTTATGTCAACCACCTTATCTTCCCTCTTCCTCTCAGCGCCTTCTATGACCTCGGATATAGTTCAGGTGGATGGTCTTTTTGGGTACCGCTGACTGCACTCATATTCGTACTCTGCTTTTACCTTAGCCTGGCAAAACGAGCTCCGCTGCTTCTCTTCCTGCTGACTTGGATCCTTCTTCCGATTGTTCCACTGCTGAACCTCTCGCTCTTCAAATCGGGAGAAATCGTTCACGATCGATACCTATATTTACCCTCGATCGGTTTTTGCATCATCGTCTCGAGTGCTTTTGCTTATGTAGCGAGGAACCATACCAGGTACAAAGTACCGGCATTGGCTCTGTTATCGATCATCGGCACTGCTTGGATATTAGAAACTGCAATTGAACTTCCGCAGTGGAAAAACGATATTGCACTCTACTCACATGGCGCAGCTGTGGCTCCTAATAACAACCTGGCGCTAAATAATCTCGGTACCGTGTTGAAGTTTGAAGGACAACTTGATGAATCGGTTGAGTTGTTCAAAAAAGTACTTGCTCGTGACCCTAACAATTGGTTAGGACTCTATAACATCGGCCATAGTTACTACAAAATGGGCAATCTTGATGAAGCGAGCAATTATCTCAGCAAGGCAATTTCGATCAATCCGCGCAAACCCGACCAGTACCTTTTTTATGGTCTGACAGCAATGGGCAAAGGAGATTATGAAACGGCCGAGTCAGCCTTTAGAACTGCCATAAGCTTACGTCCGACAAACTCCAAATACCGCTTTGCTCTGGGTGTACTGCTTCGACAAAAAGGTGACTTGAAGGGTGCGAAGCAGGAACTTAGCAAATCACTCGAGTTCGATAACAGCCTCGACTCAACTGTGAGACCGCTATTGACCCAATTGGAAGCTGAAGGAAAAAGTGGATCCAAATAGGGAATGTTAGCGTTGCCTAAGCGACGCCGTCCTTTTGACGCTTCGTACCGGCATTGACATGCCGGTCTCAAATTCATGAATGCGCTTGTGAGGTTAGTGCCCCTGCGTTCTTCGTTTCAGATTAAGTACGATTGCCACCGATGAAGTTTCGTCATCCGTCGTAAAAGTCGAATCCTTGTCCTTATCCAAACCTGCAAATACGCCTGAGTTGTTAACTCTTCTAACGCTTTCCTCGAAGAGTTGTTGGTTGTAGAAGTCACCTGGTCGCAACAGGAGCAACGAGTTCATTGAATTCAGCTCATTCGGAGAAAGCTGATCGCCACGAAAACTTATCGAACCCACCTTGAAGCGTCTGCCTTCATCAATCGTGATCAAAATATCGACTATCCCGTCTTCACTACCTTTGGGACTCGATCTAAACTTCGGTTCAATGTCAGCCATGTATTGAATGAACCCTTTATCACCATAAGCATCACGCAGTTCTCCAAAAAGCCAGTCTCCGATCTTTTCACTGCTCGCAGTTTCGCCTTCACGAATCGGAAACAGAGACTCCAATTCGGTCTGCGAAAAAGCCGACACGCCTTCAATCTTTACCTTGCCTAACTTAAAGGCTGGTCCTTCTTCGATAGGTACCGTAATGTTCAGACTCGTGCCTGAAGGAGTGATTCGCGGCTCCAAATACTGCGCCTGCAAATAGCCCCGCGCCCTTACGGAGTTCATAAGTAAACGATGACAATATTCGAATATGTCTTCGTCATAACCTGCCTTCAACTGTTCAGAGAAGCTCGCAAGGTGTGCCTGGAATTTAGTTGTAAGTTCATCCGATGAAATCTTCCGATTACCTTCAAAGGAAACTAATCCTAGCGAGAATCGCGTGCCCTCGTTTACAACAATTCTCAACAATGAGTCGCTTATCGGCGCCACGTTAATACTGGCGTCGTAATAGCCACGACGCTTCAATAACTTTTTTAGGGATGTAGTCGTTTGCTCAATCTCGGCTTCCGTTGGCATTCGATCTTCAGCCAGCTCTGCTTTGTCTTCCCGCAGAGCTTTTAAGACATCAGCTGACTTGAATGCCTGCAACCCTTCAAACTCTACTTTGACGCGCTTTATCGTTTTGGACGCCTCAACGCACTCTGGTTTCGCTGCGGAAGCTGCTTCGGATTTTGAGTTAGCACAAGGTAGTGTAACTGACTGCGGAACTTGTGCAGTCGAAGATGTGAATACAAATAAGAAAACACCTAAGAGGCTGGGGATGCTGATCGGAGACAGTCGACACATAAACAGTCCTCCTTAATAGAACTAGATCGCACCAATTGCCTCGGTATTAGCAGGCATCGATTTCAAACGGTTTGGATACAACGGGAACTTCGCAGTAAGCTCGGCTACACCTTTGATGACTTTATTCCGCACTTCGTTGGACTCGGGAGCATGAATAACTTCCGCAATCAGTTTCCCAATTTCGCGCATCTCCGATTCTTTCATTCCCCTTGTGGTAACGGCGGGTGTGCCAATCCGCAAACCAGAAGCCACAAAAGGTTTGTTTTGATCAAAGGGAATCGTGTTCTTGTTGACCGTGATGAGTGCCGCTTCCAGGGCCTTCTCGGCGACCTTTCCGGTAATACCCTTGCCGTCCATCCAGACGTCTACAAGCATGAGGTGGTTGTCTGTTCCACCAGAAACAAGGCGAAGCCCTTGTTCTTGCAGTTCCGAGGCTAAAGCTTTTGCATTCTTCAGAACTTGCGATTGATATTCCTTAAAGTCGTCTTGCAAAGCTTCCCCAAAGGCCACTGCTTTTGCAGCAATGATGTGAACCAACGGACCACCTTGAACTCCGGGAAACAATTTTCGATCGATCTCTTTTGCGTGCTCTTCCTTACACAGAATTAAGCCGCCCCGTGGCCCACGAAGAGTTTTATGTGTCGTCGTAGTCACGTAATCAGCATGCGGCACAGGCGACGGATGAAAACCCGCGGCAATCGGGCCAGCAATGTGGGCAATGTCAGCGAACATTCGCGCGCCCACGCTTCGCGCAATTTCTCCAATGCGTTCAAAGTTGATCGTCCTTGGATAAGCGGAAGCCCCACAAACCAAAAGCTTTGGACTATGCTCTTCCGCGATCTTCTGTAACTCATCGTAATCAATTTGTTCGGTCTCTTTTGAAACTCCGTAGTCAGCAACTTTGTAGCTGAAGCCGGAAAAGTTCATAGGATGACCGTGAGTCAAGTGACCCCCATGCGAAAGGTTCATACCCAGGATTTGATCGCCGTATTGGATCGCCGCGAGATAGACAGACATATTTGCCTGAGCTCCGCTATGAGGCTGGACGTTTGCATGATCTGCGCCAAATAGTTCCTTTGCGCGATCAATGGCCGTTTGCTCGATAACGTCAGTCCATTCACATCCCCCGTAATAACGCTTACCTGGATAGCCTTCGGCATATTTGTTTGTGAACACGGAACCGGCAGCCTCGAGCACAGCTTCACTGACAAAATTCTCCGAGGCGATCAATTCAAGACCATTTGCCTGGCGCGCTACTTCATGATCGATAGCATTAGCAATTAATGGATCAACTTCCGACAGTGCTGCATTACGAGAATTGGACATGGATGATTTGGCCTCTGATTTTGATTTATGACTGCTGAGCTTTTACCTTTGCTTGTTGTTCGAGAGCGTTGATCTTATTAACGCGATCCGCATGACGACCACCTTCAAAGGGTGTCTCCAACCATGTACGAACTATCTTTGGAATCTCACCTTCAGGTGTTGTGCGGGCTCCGATTGCCAGAACGTTAGCGTTGTTGTGTTGTCGGGCAAGCCTGGCGATCTCTTCAGACCAGGCGACCGCAGCTCGAACGCCAGCTACTTTGTTTGCCGTAATCGCCATTCCGGTTCCTGAACCACAGACCAGAATTCCCTGATCCACACTTCCGGAGGAAACCTCTTCCGCAACCTTTTTCGCGTAGTCAGGATAATCCACTGAGTCTTCTGAAACGGTACCGAGGTCTGTGTACTCAATTCCCAGGTCGGAGAGCAACGGTTTGATTTTCTCTTTTTCAGAGAAACCCGCGTGGTCGCTTGCAAGAGCGATTTTCATGTGTCGAAAGTCCTCTGAGTGATGAAGTAGGCTGATGTTACATCAGCCTACGGAGTGCAGCAAATTGTCGAGATAATTTCAGATTTCAGATTGGAGATTTCAGATTGGACTAAATTGCAAAGTTAAACGTCCCCATCCACCCAATCTAATATCTGAAATCTGCAATCTGAAATCTGATGACCGTTTGCCTTACCTGACAAAGCTAGGCGAGAATGCCAGAGTTTTCCGACTCAAGGCCCAATCAACTTAGTACTATCACTCTATGCGCTGGTCACAATACTTTATTCCAACTCTCAGGGAGGATCCGGCAGACGCCGAAGTTATCTCCCACAAGCTACTCCTTCGTGCCGGTGTAATTCGGCAATTGTCGGCAGGCATCTATTCATATCTGCCGCTAGGTCAAAAAATCGCGCTCAAGGTAATGCAGATTTTGCGCGAAGAGATGAACGCGATCGGCGGTCAGGAGTTCTATTTGCCGGCACTTCACCCGGCAGAGCTCTGGCAGGAATCAGGTCGTTGGCAGGCAATTGGCGATGACATGTTTCGCTTAAAAGACCGGAAAGGCGCCGATATGTGTCTCGGGATGACGCACGAAGAAGTCTTCACAAGCATCGCGCGTAACGAGGTTCGCTCATACAAACAACTGCCGCAATGTTGGTATCAGATCCAGATAAAGTTTCGTGATGAAGCTCGCCCTAAATCAGGCCTAATGCGTCTCCGTACCTTTATCATGAAAGACGCCTATACATTCGACATCGATCGTGCCGGCCTTGATAAGTCATTTAACGATCAACGCCAGGCTTACAAAAATATTTTTACACGTTGTGGAATTCAGTTCCTGATTGTTGAAGCGTCGTCGGGTGCAATGGGTGGCACGGAATCAAACGAGTTCATGGCCAAGACACCGGCCGGTGAAGACCTGATCGTGCATTGTCCCAACTGTGATTACGCAGCAAACCTGGAAAAGGCAACTTCTCGACTACCTGTCATCAATGATGAGGCTGGTCCAGGAGCTCCAGAAGAGTTTCCTACGCCCGGTGTGCGGACCATTGAAGACTTAACCACTTTTCCGGGTGGCGCTGAAGCCTCGCGACAAATAAAGTCACTGGTAATCGTTGCTACGCACGAAGGTCAATCTCAACGAGTGCTAGTCTTACTTCGTGGTGATCATCAACTTCACGAAACAAAACTTGCGGATGGGTTGCGAGTAAGTGCTGTCCGTCCTGCTCATCCTGAAGAGATCGTTGAGTTGTTGGGCGCAAGTGCCGGGAGCCTGGGTGGTGTTGGTGCGAAAGATAAAGCGAAATCAGCCAAGATTGATTTGAAGATCGTTGCCGATTCAGCGCTGAAAAATCGAACCAACATGACGACTGGCGCAAACAAGGACGATCATCACCTTCGAGGTGTAAACATTTCCCGCGACATTCCGGTCGACGAGTGGCTTGAGGTTCGCACCGTCGAATCAGGTGAAGGCTGTCCACGTTGCGAGACAGGTATTCTTGAAATCTTTAAGGGAATGGAAATTGGTCACATTTTCAAGCTGGGCTTGAAGTATTCGGAATCAATGGGTGCCACGGTTCTAAATCAGGATGGAAAGCCCGTGCCAATTGTGATGGGCAGCTATGGAATCGGTGTTGAGCGAATCATCACGGCCGCTGTAGAGCAACGACACGACGAGGATGGCATCATCTGGCCCAAGTCACTCGCTCCATTTCACGTCGTGGTGACGATCACAAATTTAAAGCAGGATGGACTTCGGGAGGCTGGTGAAAAGCTTTATGCCGAACTTCGCAACGTAGGTCTGGATGTTTTGTTAGACGATCGCGATGAGCGTGCCGGGGTCAAATTCAAGGACGCTGATTTAATCGGCATTCCATATCGAATTAATATTGGGAAGAAGACAGCAGAAGGAGTTGTCGAACTGTTTGATCGTAAGGCAAAGACTAATGTTGACGTGAAGATTGCTGATGTGGTCAACGAAGTGCAGAAACTAATGTCGACAGCAGATTGAGATACAAATGGACGACGGCCTGCAAGCGATTATAGGAATACTGGCATTCCTGATTTCTATCGCGGTAATGCTGTTTCCATTTGTACTGTTCTTCATCTACGTTTTTTACCAGAACCAGAAACGCAAGCAGATCAGAGCACGCACACAAAATGCGTTTGGTCATATCATCGGCACGCATAGAACCTTTGAAGTCAGATACAGTTCTGAACCACGCTTCAAAAGCTGGTTCAAGATCTTTCCCTGGGAAGGCACGGGTTTGTTAGTTTCTGCAAATGGCGTGGTCACATTTGTGGGTGAAAACCTCAATGGCACTCCATTGAACTTGCAATTTTCGCCCGCAAATTCAACCGTTATCTGGATGGGTAAATGTCCGTGGCCCAATGGTGCAGTTTCCTGGTTCAATTTCGAAAGCCAGGGGCAAAAACATTATTTCACCTCCGAGACTGGAGCTTTTGTTTTCGGATCCGATAAATCCACCAAAGCGGCTTTTGAAGAATCGCGAGCCTGTTTCGCCTCGTAGTTACGACAATTGCTATATACTCGAACGACATGAAGCCACGCGTTATCGTTTCCGCATTCTTCATCGCCGTCATCGCAATCCTAACAGGAGTACCACCCGCGAACGCCCAAGATCTCCTGCCTGAACTCGTTCGTCGTATCAAACCTTCGGCAGTTGCTATCGAAACTTTTGACGCTCGAAACGAAAAGCTCACTCGTGGTAGCGGTTTTTTTATCGAAATCGATCGCATTGTCACTAACCGGCACGTACTTGAAGGCGCTTATCGTGCAGAAGTTCATTCGTCGACGGGAGCCGTCTACCCCGTAAGGGGAGTTCTCGCAGTCGACGCCGAAGGAGATATTGCAGTTCTAAAGATAGATTCACCTTCAACTTTTGTCAGACCATTGCCACTTGATAAGACGTCTCCGCAAGAAGGTGAAAGCGTTGTTGTTATTGGTAACCCCTTAGGTTTGGAAGGTAGTGTTACGAACGGCATTGTTTCAGCGGTGCGCGATATTCCCACCTTTGGTCGCATCATTCAGATCACCGCACCTATTTCCTCTGGGTCGAGTGGCAGTCCAGTGGTCAATATGCATGGACAGGTCATCGGTATCGCTACATTGCAGATTACTGGCGGACAAAGCGTCAATTTTGCGATCCCTTCGGAACGCATTTCCCAGCTACAGTTGGCAACACCGATGTCTCTTTCTGAACTTGTAGTAGCTAGCGGGAGAAATAAACGTGCGAAGGCAGTTCAATTCTTTCGAGATGGACTGAGTTTTCTTTCGAAGGACGACTGCGAAAAGGCCCTGGTCTCATTTGAAAAAGCAACCGAGTCAGACAACAACTATGCTGAAGCCTGGGCTCAGGCTGGATTCTGCAACGAAAAACTTGGCAAGCACGCTGAAGCTCTCGAGGCCTCTAAAAGGGCCGTTAACTTGCGCCCGTCTGCAGAATCATACTTCAACATCGGCCTCGCCAATTTCTATCTGAAACAGTACAAGGACGCTGTTGATGGCTACCGGCAGGCAATTAAGCTTGATCCTTTTAATTCCGCTGACACTTATTACGCACTAGCACTTGTTTACCGAGACTGGGGAAAACCGGACGACGAGATTCAAGCTTACAAGCAAGCAATCCGCCTGCGACCTGATTACACAGCAGCGTATGAACGACTAGGTACTCGTTATTTGCGCTCCAAAAAATTCGCTGAGGCAGTTGAGGTCTTTAAGCAATTAGCCGCAATGAAACCCGGCGATGCCGTCGCTCCGAACAACATGGGTGAAGCGTATTTGGAGCTGAAACTTCTAAATGAAGCGCAGGAATCCTTCCGCCAAGCCATCCGCCTTAAGCCTGACTTCGGAAAAGCCTATTACAATCTTGGCAAGTGCCTGCTCAGCCAGGGAAATCGGGACGCAGCGCTAGAGCAATACAACATACTCCAGAATATTGATGCTGACTGGGCTGAGAAACTTAATGGGTTGATCAATCCGTAGAACTATTTCAGATTTAAGATTGCAGATTTTAGATTGGAGGTATGAGCAAGCAACTCGTTTCAATCTGAAATCTGCAATCTTAAAACTGAAATCCTCAACGAAGTACTTCCCCTACGAGCGCTGTGAGCGCATTGTCTTGAAGCGACTTATTCCGTTGTAGCTGCCCGTGTAGATCACATCCAAATACCGCATTCGCGAGGGGAAGGTGAACGATTGTCTCCTGACCATCCATCACCAAAACCGACTCGCCGAGTAAGGATTTTCTGGTTACTCGTCCATCACCTGGTGCATACATCGCTTCTGTGAGTTGATTCTTTGTTACTTTCCCGCCCGCTGAATTTCGAAATTCATGAGGTCTGAGGAGCGTAACCCAACGATCGTGCTTTTGGTCGCGATATAAAACCGGCGAGTTAAGCGTTTCTTCGCAGTCGCCGCCAATCGCGAGGAGGCTCACTGGCTGGTTCAACGACGTTCCCGCATCAAGGGCCTGATGAAATCTTCGTGTACGTTTCAAAGTCGCGGCCAGGTAGTTGTCTAGATCATCA
>JBKPQV010000564.1:0-7093 GCA_046734235.1 Acidobacteriota bacterium | reverse complement strand
GATTATTTCTTTTAGAGGATCCTTGCCTTCTTCCGCATGCTTCGTCTGAAGGGCGAAATCCAACCGTTCGATCGGCGTAGCGCCCTCAACGGTTAACTCTTTACCTATTCGCTGCTCCTCTTCGAAGCCTTTGATCTCGTGGCAGCCCGCGCAACCATACTGCTTGATCAGTAGCCGGCCTTTCTCCTTCAGATTCGCGTCGTCCATAAAGGACGCTGAGCTGTAGCCAGGTGGTGACGAAAGCGAGAATAGATAAGTCGCGATGTCCCGAGCGTCATTTTCCGAGAGCCGGAAATTCGGCATCACGGTCATATTCTGAACTTGTAGTTCAGCACCATCATTCGGACAACGCGAATGCAGTTCAGTATCGAAGACGTAAGGCAATCCCTTCTTTGAATAATCGTCGGCGGTTAGATCGCGCTTCTCTTTTGGACAATAAGGCGCATAGCGATCTCGTGGATTGTGAATCCAACGCACGACATAATCGAAGTTTGACTTCTCGCCAACCTTAGTCAGGTTAGCGGCGAAGGTCCCGCCAATCTTTTGGTCACCCTCACCGATAGAATGACAGGCGAGACAGCCGCGCGATTCAAACAAGGTCTTGCCGTGACCGGCATCACCTTTTTGTTCTTCAGGTATGCGACCTGCAAAACTCTCTTGCCACAGGTACGCGGAGATCGCCTGTATCTGATCTTCGCCATCCTTGTCACGCAGATGAGCTTCTTTCTCACCGTTACCGGCAGCAAAGCGCCAGAATGTTGGCATTTTCGTTTCTGGGCGAAATGCCTGAGGATTCTGCAACCAAACCGGTACCCATTCTTTGCGCAGCTTCAGTCGAACGTCCTTCAAGTTTGGCCCAACCTTCTTGACGTCCTGCATCAAGTACTTCGACTGAATGTTGAGCTGATCGATTCGAGCAGACAGCAAGCTATTCGCAACTCGTAAGCTTTCCGCGTGAGCAAGTAATCGCTGAGCTTCTGCGTTATCTTCAACCTGTCCGGATCGTTCCGTATCGGCGCGAATCTGTTTGTCGTTCGCAGTTATCTGATCTTCCATTTGACCAATTGACTGGCGCGAGCCGTTGAGCGCATCAGTCTCGCGGTCAAATCCCTCATAGCGGTGGCAACCCATGCAACCGCGCTGTGAGAAGAGATCGCGACCGAGGTTTAGCGTTATCGCACCATCTGTAACGCGATCTTTAGCATGACATTGCTGGCAACCCGCCTCGGTATTCTCTTTCTCAAACATGGGCCATAGCCAGAAGCGATGGCGGCCATGTCCTTTTTCATCGCTGGTGGTCGCACGACCATTGCCCCAGTGACAACCTGAGCAACCAAACTTGTCAGGATTATGTATCGCGAGTAATTCTCGATTGGGGTGGCTAACAAACGCTCGCGCTAACGCATCAGGCTTTTCGCCCCTTGCCGCCATATTTTCAGGTCTCAGATCAAGCGGCTCGCGCGTACCAAGGTGACAAACTTCGCAACGGTCTACGATGTTGTAAGCATTAACGCTGATCTGGTGACCAAGGATCGAATAATCAAAACTTTGCAGCTTGGTTTTTAGACCTTCAATTGCCGCGGGACCGAGTCCAACCAGATGGTTCTTGAGGTAGTCGTCTCTCTTCTTTTTTAACTCGGTTTGGGGTTTGAGTTTTTCGGCTTTGACACCCAGGCGTTCGGCTTTTCGGTCGCGAAGATCGTTATAGAGCGCTTCGAGTGCGGCGTAATCAAAAGTCTTATTTTCAATTGTTTTGCCATCATCGCCCGGCAACTCAACAGTAACCTTGTCCCCTTTTAATTTGGCCGCCTGGCGACGATATCGATCTTTCGCCGAACCTTCGGAGGTTTCAATGTTGTAACTAATAACTGTTAATTTGCCGCGCTGATTTTGAAAAGGATCGGTAACTGCATTTAACTTCGCTTGAATAATATCGACTTCTTTAGTGATCTCCGCGATTTCGTCTTTTACCTGGTCCTCGGCAGCTTTAACTTCCTCATCCAACTGTTGATATTCCGCGCTCTCCTTAACCTGCTCTTCACTGGACTTGGAGTCAGACTTAATGCTGTTGAGGTAATGGGTGTAGCGACTAACAAACTCTCTCTGCATCCCTTTCCAGGGACGCTGGCCAAAGGCTTCATCCCAAAGCGCCCACGCCAATGTCGCGGTTAATAACAGCGCCGACAGAAGCATCCAGGCGCTCGATGAGCGACTTGCAATTGGATCTTCTGCAGGTAACTCTGTCTCTCTTTTTACCAACGACTCGCCGGTGCCTCGAGCATCAGCCACTATGATCGTTCCTCCGCGTTATTCAGATGTTGAACCAGGGAGTAACCCAAACATACTTAATCGTAAGCGCAAGCCGCAGGATTAACTTGACAGGCAACGCCAGCAGAACGCTTACGGCGAAGAATTGAAAAGTCAGGTACTGCAGCAGACTCGTTCGCGCCAGTAGTTTTTGCTCGAACGGGTCCTTGGGAAACAAGTTTTCGGCAAACGGTCTACGTATTCGTATCCGCTTGAAGTCAACCGTCATTAACCAATGAAAGAAGAGGGCGCCAACTAGATAAAAGCCACTGACCACAATCAAACCAAAAAGAAACTTTATCGGATTAACCTGAAGAAACCCGAGATGCAGAGTCTTACCTAGCGAACTCGTCGCAATCATGTCGTGCAGGTCAACGTTCTTATCAAACACGACCGCATTGTGATCCCATGTCTGTCCCGGCCAGAACCAAATCCAACCCGGGCCACGAATAAATGTTCCGATGACGATCAAAAGGATCCACATCAAAAAGCCCCAGCCAAACATCAGCAATGAAAAGCGGCGCTGCTTGAGTGTGTAGTAACCATTTCCGAGCGGGTTTGAATCGACATACGGAAAGACCATCAAACCAATCATGATGATCGATGGCATTACCACGCCGGCAATCCATGGGTCGAAGTAGACCAGCATCTCCTGCAGACCCAGGAAATACCACGGCGCCTTCGATGGATTCATCGTCAGATTTGGGTTTGCGGGCTCTTCTAAGGGCGCGTTGAGAGTAATCGACCAAACAAAAAGAACCACCGTAACAATCAAGGTGGCCAAAAATTCAACTCGAACCAAATAGGGCCAAACGTGCAATTCCTTCGCCCAACCAGGTCTCCATGGTTCAGCTTTGCGATGATGAGTCTTCGCCAGATTTTTGTCGGCTTCGAGTTCGGTCACCAACCGATCATTTGCAAGTGCTTGTCTGATTCCAAGCCATGTAAAGAATGGAACCAGGAAAAGCATCGCCACGATCGGCACATTATCGGGCGCAGAGGAAATGACCCAAAGCTGGTGCCAGTCTTGGACCATGAAGGCCAAAATCACGACAACCACGATCAGGAGACCGAGGATCGTCCACTTATTAATGAGTTTTCCCATTCTTCTTATTGGGTGCAGGTCGTTTCCGCCTGCGGGCAAACAATCAAAAGCGCACGAAATTACTTCTTCTTAATTGCCTTCATCTCCGACTCAAGCACAACGGGCGCAGGACCGGAGATTCCACCGTCTTTTCTAATTCGCCAGAAATGTACTGCCATAAAAATCGACGCCACGAGCGGAATTCCGATGCAGTGCCAGATGTAGGAACGCAACAACGCATTCGAATCCACAATCGATCCGCCAAGCAGACCGAAGCGAACATCGTTGTACGCGGTCAATCCCAGTTGTGGTCCAAAAGGTCCCTCGTGACCGAGCATGGGAGTTGCTCGAGCCATGTTGGTTCCTACTGTTACCGCCCAGAACCCCAACTGATCGTCAGGCAACAAGTAACCTGTAAACGAAAGCAGTAGCGTGAGCACGAGCAGAACAACGCCAACACACCAATTGAACTCACGCGGCTTCTTGTATGAACCAGTAAGTACGACGCGAAACATGTGGAGCCAGGTCGTGATCACCATCAAGTGCGCCGCCCAACGATGCATATTGCGCAGCAGCTTGCCGAATGGAACGTCGTGCTCGAGATAGAGAATGTCGCGAAACGCGTCAACCTTTGTCGGGTGGTAATAAAACATCAACAGAACACCCGTAAAAGTCAGAACGATAAAGAGGTAGAAGGTGATGCCGCCCATTCCCCACGTGAAGGGGTAACGCACAGCGTCGCGATTTATCTTCGCTGGATGTAGATGGAGAAAGACGTTCGAAAGAACCGCCAGAGAACGATTGCGTGGATCTGAGCGATCGTGGGAAACGCGAAAAATCGACTTCCAGAGTTGAGTGTCTTGCGGATCCTTGTAGTCTTTGGCCTCTTCCTTGGCCCGCTCCTTCAAGGCGTCCGCACCTTCACGCACTCGTTCCATCATACTCTTGGACGAGGCGTCACCAGTTGTCAGTTGTTTCGTCTCTTTTGGATCAGGGGTATCCGCAGCCATAGACCTCTTTATAAGTTCATCCTGAAGTCAAAACTCGGTTAGTTCCTCAAAGCTCGTCTTAATTTATAGCGGAATAAAAGCATCTGTATCGTTGAAGTGACCCGGTTCACCTTTTGGCCACTCAAACAATTTCCCAGTATCAACAACAATTTGTCCTTCAGCGTCTATCGAGACCTTAGCTCTGTCCATAGGTCTCGGTGCAGGACCTTCAAAGTTGATTCCCTCACTGTCGTAACCGCTTCCATGACACGGACACTTAAACTTATTCTCACTTGCCTTCCAGTCGGGAGTGCAACCCAGATGGGTACAACGCGCGTAGATCACAAACAACCGATCCGAGGTCTTTGTCACCCATATGCGATATTGCTGCTGCCACTTAGTGTCGACTCCTAACGCATAATCGCTGGGCGGACCAATACGAAAGACACTCGAAGGTTCAAGAATTGATCTGGGTAAGAAGAACCGAACAAACATCAGGAAGTCGGTGATCAGAAATGTGGCGATTGCGGACCAAACGATCCGGCGACGCATTTTGTTGACTTGTGGATCGGGAGTGCTCTCAACAACTGTCGTAGACGATTGCGCGACAGGCGCAGCCGGAGTAACAGCAGGCGAATCGGGAGCACCTGATCCTTTAGCACCCCACAAATCTTTGTCGGCCTGACTATCCAAGTCCAAACCTCCGTCAATTCCGATTGGGTAAACGAGCGCTACTTCCGTGGGTACACTTCGACTTCATTAGCAGACAGCAAATTATACAATTCCCCGAACAACAGGGATTACTCTCTGCGTGGCAAAACGACTTATTAGCTTTAACATGAAGAGCGCCGCACCTGCAAAAAACAATATAATGTGGTCGGCGGCGATATTTATACCTTGTTTCGTAATTCTCTGGCAAGAATTTTTCCGGTCACCCACCGCTTATCATCAATAGGAGGACACCTTAGTTGCCCAAAGCTAAAGTGATTGTTTACTCGCGCCCAGGGTGCCATCTCTGTGATGAAGCAAAGGAAGCTATCAGACAAGCCGGATGTGACGAACAATTCAGGCTTGAAGAAATCAATATTGAAACAAGCGACACACTACTCGAAATGTATCGTTTCGACATCCCTGTAGTGACGATTAATGGTCAGGAAGCTTTCCGACACCGCGTCGAGCCGGGGAAGTTTCGGGAAATCATTCTCAGCTCTCAGATTTGAAGCGGTGAATTAGCGACGGGGTGAATCAAAGACAGACCTCAAATTGGAAATTTCAGATCACTGCGTTAGTCGAATAGAATCAGAGACTTGCACCATCAGTATCGTAAATGTGTAGCACATCGATTTGGCTTAAGGTTCCAAAAGGCAGTTTTAGTCCTGTAAATTCTGTTCATCATGTCGGGCTTTACTTCCTTTTCGACAGGATTACACAATTCACAGGATTGCATAACCGTTTTCTGAGTAATTCTGATTTTAGCTTCATGAATTGAAATCGATTCTGCAGTAAGGGACATAACTCAATCGATTCCAAGGAACTAGTCCCGTCACCCCGTCACCCTATCATTTGAGACCGATTTGAAGTTCAACTGAGCACTCAGAACTTCAATCGTCTCAAACAATTTTGCACGTTCCTGTTCGTTCGTCGACTGTCGATATGCCAATAACATTTCCTTGAGCGTCGCTAATTCCTTATACAAACCCGCGTTTTCGATTGGCGGTGTCAAATATGAAATCAGTTCGGCATATGAGCGGCGCTTGGCGATCGATCCTTCGGATGGATTGTTGACGCTATAGACATAAAAGTTCGGAACTTCATCAATTAACCGATCGGGCCAGCACTCACCAGACAACCCGATCTGTTTTCCAGGCATGAACTCGAGTGAGCCATGCGTGCCAAAGTGAATCGCCGCATCAACCTTGAGCACTTTGCTTAGGTACGTATAGAAAGCCATGAAGCCATGATGCGGTGCGCCGCTTCTCGACATCATCAGGCGCATTGGGTCACCCTCATACCCAAACGTCGGCTGCACGCCAATGAACACTTTCCCCAGCGACAACCCTTGAATTAACAGATCATCACCAAAAGAATTTATTCGCCCCGGCGCGCGTCCCCAGTCACGTTCAATATCATTTACAAATGGACACAGCGAGCGGTATTCGTTCGCGCTCATCCGATATGCAACGTTTGCAGCGGCGCCGTAGCTTTCACTGTTGCCACTAAGCAATCGCTCGCGGAGCTCGTCTTCCCCACATGGCGCTTCAACTTGATAACCGTCTTGCTTCAGCTGTCGCAAAAGATCCCAAAGGCTGGGAAATACATCGAGTTCGGCGGCCGTTCCGATGTTGCCTTTATTTGGCGGAAAACAAAACAGCAATATCGCCAGCTGTATCTGATCGCGAGGGAGGGTCCTCAAGTTATTCCAACGCTTCAGGCGGCGAGCAAACCGACTGCAACGATCATCAAGAGCAATCGGCTCCTTTCCCGTGGAAGGAATGCCTCCATAAATAAAAGGCTCTGTCGCGCCGTCAATTTCAGGAATCGCTATCTGCATCCCTGCTTGAACTGGATTCAGTCCGGTCTGTGATTCACGCCATGCTTCTATTGTCTGAGTATCTAAACTCACCGCGGATCGGTAGGGAACATTGAGGCCTTTGAGATACTCAGCTGCGGCGGGGCTGTCGTTCATAGCTGGTCCACCCACAAAACTGAAACC
>JBKPQV010000563.1:0-8902 GCA_046734235.1 Acidobacteriota bacterium | reverse complement strand
CTAGCCGGCTATAACGCAGGTGAGGGTGCTGTCGCTAAGTACAACGGGATTCCGCCGTACGATGAGACGCAGAAGTATGTGCGGATCATTTCCGGGAGATACGGTAAGACCTACCATCCTGTACTACCACCTCAAGACGCTATTCAGGCATTTCATTTGGCAGCAGATGAGACAGTTGCGACATCCAGTACAGAGTAGGAGTTTTAAGATCGGTCATCAGAAGCGCTTCTCCTTAGTGGGGAAGCGCTTTTGATTTTGCATACGATATGCATAAGAGGTTCTTGCAAAATTCTCTCCTCACTCCAGAGGAGTGAGATGTTTATAGCCCAGAGTGACCTTGGGAGTTCGCACCCCGTAGGGGTGCCATGTAATTTGCACCGAGAGTTTTCGTCATCTAACACATTCCATAAGGGCTATTTCTTTACATCGCACTCCGCTGGAGTGCCTAACCTATTGACGGCTCGGTGCTATAAACATCGCACTCCTCCGGAGTGAGGAATTTTGCAAGTGCCTCTTCAGCTTTTCGTGCTCACCCAGATAACCGAGACGATTCTTTCGGACAGTTCTGACAAGTTAAAGCATATCGGACACTTTGCTGGCTTGACACCAATGCTTCATTTTGGCTGAATGCAGCCGTTTCATCGAGACTTGACCTGAACCTTAAAGAGCCCGGCGCCAGTTTTCCCCGCAATTGATTTCCTGATTTCCCTTCGGCCGCGCTCTTCTACGAAAAGGAAGTTTGCTTATGAGCTCATCGCAGAATGCGAATGCAGGCAGTGCTACATCCATCGATAAGGGGTTCTTCGGCCACCCTTCGGGCCTTTCCACACTTTTCTTTACTGAGATGTGGGAACGGTTTAGTTACTACGGAATGAGAGCAATCCTGACGCTCTATATGACGAAGACGTTTGCTGAAGGTGGTCTCGGCTTCGACGAGAGATACGCCAGTCTTATATATGCCACTTATGTTTCTTCAGTTTGGTATCTGCCTTTGGCGGGTGGTTGGCTGGCTGACAAAGTCTTCGGCGCACGTCGAGCGGTTCTAATCGGCGGCATCATCATCGCGTGCGGCCACTACTCGATGGCGATCAACTCAAAGCTCACTTTCTTTGCTGGCTTGGTACTAATTGCTTGCGGAACTGGTCTGTTGAAACCGAACATAAGCGCGATGGTCGGGCAGTTGTATTCGCAGGAAGACAAACGACGCGACGCAGGCTTTTCGATCTTTTACATGGGAATTAACCTGGGTGCATTTCTTTCGCCAATCGTGGTCGGGTTTCTAGCTCAAGGAAATTGGTTCAAGAGTCTGATCGCTTCGATGGGAATGAATCCGAACGCTAGCTGGCATTGGGGCTTTGGTGCTGCTGGCGTCGGAATGACGCTTGGAATAGTTCAATATCTTTTTGGCGCGCGAAAACTGTCTCACGTTGGAGATAAACCTGAGGTTGCTGTTTCTAGGTCAAACAACGGCACACCGGTGGACTATCTCACACTAATTCTGGCGTTTTTAGGTGGCGGAATCGGTGCAACTCTCGGCATGGTGTTTGGCGAAGCTGGAGTAATATCAGCGCTCTTTCCCACCGTAGTCGGATTCTTCACTGGCTATCTAATTGGTACCACCAGATTGCTAAACGGCGACGAACTAAAACGCGTAATGGTCATCTTCATTCTGTTTCTCTTCTCAATACTGTTTTGGATGACATACGAGCAAGCAGGATCTAGTTTGACGCTTTTCGCAGATCGTCTAACGCGCACCTCACTTTTCGGTTGGGAGTATCCATCGAGTTGGTTCCAATCTGTGCCGGCAATCTTTGTGATCGTCCTGGCGCCGGTCCTCGGAGCAATCTGGCAAGGCTTGGGAGAGAGGCAGCCCTCGAGTCCAGGAAAGTTCACTATCGGACTCCTATTTGCGGGTATTGCCTTTATCGTAATTGCAGCTGCCTCGTATTTGAGTGGCGGTGCACGGGTAAGTCCGATGTGGTTAGTCGCTGTCTACTTCCTACAGACCATCGGTGAGCTGTGTCTAAGTCCGGTTGGGCTTAGTACGGTCACGAAGCTATCTCCGGGCCGCATGGTAGGTTTGATGCTTGGTGTTTGGTTCCTCTCCATTTCAATAGGGAGTTACATCGCCGGGCTGACAACAAGACTGTTTGCTGGAAATGACACCGGGGTCTTGACTCGAGCCTTCGCTGTCTTTGCTGGAGTCACGCTGTTGGCGGCAGTAATTCTTCTGATTTTGACGCCTCTCATCAAGAAACTTACACCTAGAGCGTCATAGAACTTAGCCGAAACGTAGAGATCACCTGAATGCTCGATCGAGCTTCGGAAGTAAGAGTATGACTAAAGGGAAAGGTTTTGTAGCACCGTGATGATGAATCGAGAAAGGCGGTATTACTGCAGTCCATCTTTTTAGTGGTTGCGTCACTTCCTATTCTTGCACAACAGAAATTGCTAACCGTCGAAGAAATCTTTGATCCGGTTAAGCGTGTCAACTTCAACGGCTCGAACCCAACAGTTCGGTGGCTCAAAGACGGGACTCACTACCTGCTTACGAACGATGCGTCACGTCGTGATGTACCACGACTACAGAAGGTAGACGCAGCAACAGGCGAAGCGGTCCCATTTTTTGACCTCTGTGCCTTTGTGTCTCTGTGTTAGTACGAGACTTAGTTTTGGATGGCCCAGCTTTTAACACAGAGACACAAAGGCTCAGAGACACAGAGTTAGCGCCGTTGACATTTCGGGCAGAAGTAAGTTGACCTACCGCCGTGTGCGATGCGCCGGATCTTAGTTCCACAATTGACACAAGCCTCACCTTCACGTTCGTAAACCCGCCAGAACCTTTCACTGCTCCCTATATAACTTGATTGGCCATCAGAAAGATCGATTCTCAAAGTCGATCCTGACTCAATTGCCTCTTTAAGGATCGTCTTGATTGCTCCGAACAACTTACGTGCTCGCGGCTTCGAAAGAGTATCAGCTGACTTCAAAGGATGAATGCCCGCCAGAAACAAAGCTTCAACAGCGTAAATGTTTCCCAAACCAAGCACTCGTGTTTGATCGAGAAGTAGCGTCTTCAAGGTGCGCTTGGAACGCCCCAGAGTTTCGAGGAAATATTCTTCACTAAAACCATCGGACAGCGGTTCAGGCGCTAACGCTACAAGCTCTTTGGGCAAACGATTCGCATTAGCAACAAACCGCATCCTGCCAAACTGACGCATGTCGCAAAACACAAGGCGCTTTTCATTATCGAGGTAGAAAACAACGTGAGCGTATGGCGGCAGTGCGTCGTCTGTTTGCAATGCCACAAACTTTCCAGTCATCCGTAGATGTGTGGTGAGAAGCGCGCCCGACTCAAGTTCGAAGAGGATATACTTGCCTCTGCGCCCAACGGCAGTGACTAACAAATTCTTAAGGTTGCGATCAAACTTTGTTCTCGAAACTTCCGGTGAGATCCGTTTTAGCTTGAGCTCTGCAGCGAGGATTCGCCGGCCAACAACAACTGGTCGCAACGCTCTGACAACGTGTTCGACTTCGGGTAACTCAGGCATCTAGGAATTCGCTGTCTCAACACCAGCGTCAAGCAACGCGTCGCGCTTTTCGAATGAGGTGGCTTCTGAGTAGATGCGAAGAACCGGTTCGGTTCCCGACTGTCGAAACAGTAGCCACGATTCATCTGCGAACAGCACCTTTGTTCCGTCCAATGTCTGAACTCCCACGACGTCGAAACCACCGATCGCGCTGGGTGGTTGCGCTGCCAGTCGAGCAACAAGCTCCTGTCCACGACTCACCGGCACATGTATATCGCGACGACCGAACCTAAATTCACCAAACTCTTTATGAAGATCGGCGAGCATTTGTGAAGGAGGTTTATCGGCAGCAATTATTGCTTCGAGAAAGAGGAGGGAATTCAAGATGCCGTCGCGCTCGGGAATGTGTCCTTTAACACCGATGCCTCCAGATTCTTCAGCGCCAATAAGAATGTCTTCTTTCAGCATCAAGTCCGCAATGTATTTGAATCCAATCGCTGTCTCGTAGAGTTTGAGACCCATCGCAGCCGCAATTCTTTTTGTTAAAACAGATTGAGAAACTGTAACCACGGCAGCGCCAGTCATCCCTCTTTGCCGTGCAAGGTGCAATAACATCAGCGGGACGACATCATGCATCGTCATAGTTTCGCCGCGCTCATCCACCGCGCCAACTCGATCTGCATCGCCGTCAGTTGCGAGACCAACCAGGGCACCGGTCTCACGCACACGTTGTTTCAGTGGTCCTAGATTTTGATCGATGGGCTCTGGATTTACACCACCAAATAGCGGATCACGAAAGTCTCGAATTGTTTCAACGTTTAGATTTCCGCCCTGTAGAAAACTCTCAACCCAGCGACCACCAGATCCATGCATTGGATCAACGATGACTGTTCCCGGCGCTTTGCGAATCCGATCCAGATCTACATAAGAAGCAAGTTGCTGGCGATAAGTCGTAACTGCGGAACCAAGTAAGGCGTCCTTTTCCCTCGAAAGCTCGGCTTGCTTTGGTGCGTTTACATCGACAAGCTTCTCGACTTCAGCAGTCGTTTCAGGTGCTGCACTGCCTCCCCACGGCGCTTTGATTTTGAATCCGTTAAAAGTGGCTGGATTGTGCGAGGCGGTAATGACGATGCCGCCGCTAGCATTGAGATCTTTAACGGCCCACGAGATTAGAGGCGTTGGCACCGCCTCGGAAAACACCGCTACATGAAATCCGTTTCCCGCCATGATTTCCGCGGCTCGCTGTGCGAAATACTCTGATAGGAACCGCCGATCAAATCCAACCACAACAAATGGCCTGGGGGTCTTTTCTTTGGCTTGACTATTGAGGAAATCAGCGTAGGCCTGGGCAACTCGATCGAGGTTTGAAAATGTAAACTCCCTGGCAATTACTGCGCGCCAGCCATCAGTTCCGAATTTTATTTCAGGGAGCCTCTCCGTCACGCGGTTTGAACTCCCGTGATGGTGTAGTCCGTAAGGGATGTCTTATCGCCAAGCGCTGAGCCAGGACCGACGATGGCAGAGCGACCAATATGACAACCGCGACCGACGATTGCTCCAGACACTTGTGCCGCAGTTCCTATTCTCGTGTGGGGCCAAATCACCGAGTTTTCGACCCGTGCCCGTTCCTCTACGAAACAGCCCTGGCCGAGGACGGAGTTGATGATTTGTGCACCAGGTTTGATCTGGCAGTCGTCGCCTATCATTGAGTGTTCATCAATTTCTGCCACTGTTGCGGAGTCAAACTGGCCGCGGCGTTCTTTGATGTGAATTCTACCGACACTATTTGAAAGAAGATCGGCATGCACTCGGAGGTATCGTTCAGGCGTGCCAATATCGATCCAGTAAACCCTGGTTGGTATGTGAGCAAAGAACGGCTCTTGGCGTTTTAGAAGATCCGGAAACAGACCATACTCAAAAGAGTAGTTTTCACCTTCAGGAATGAAATCAAGAATCTTTGGTTCAAGTATGTATGTACCTGCATTGATAGTGTTGCACGTAATCTCATCGGCTTTTGGTTTTTCGAGAAACCTGCGTATGCGACCGTCGGCTTCTGTTTCGACCAGTCCATAGCTTTGCGGATTGTCCACTGGCGTCAGCACAACTGTCGCCGCTGCTTTTCGTTCGTTGTGTTCGCGAATAACAGCCTTGAGATCGAGATCTGTGAGGATATCGCCGTTGAAAACAACAGTTGGTTCGCGAATCAAATCTTCAGCGAATTTGTAAGCGCCTGCCGTTCCCATCGGTTGTGGCTCAACTGTGTATTTGAGTTTTACTCCGAAGTCGGAGCCATCGCCGAGAAGTTGCTCAATCTTGTTAGGTTGGTACGAGAGTGAAAGCGTTATATCCGTGATTCCAGCACGACGAAGAGTGTCGATCTGGTAAAGCAAAAAGGGACGATTACAAATAGGAACGATTGGTTTAGGTGTATAGACAGTTAACGGACGAAGTCTTGTGCCTTTACCACCTGCGAGAATGAGTGCCTGCATGCTTTTGTCGAATAGTTTTCAGGTAATGTTAGGGATCTAATAGCACGCGGAGTCTAGCAAAAGCTAAATACTAATTGCTAATTGGGCCAAAAATCTCCGATAAGCTAACAGATGGGCTTGCTAGAGGCTTTAAAGCATATCCGACACTTTCGGGTTTGACTAAGAACAACTGACGAATTAACATTGCTATGTGTTTTAAAACTATTAACAATTAATGAGCGATTACGCGAGGTTTTTATGTCGGAACTAAATGAAGCGGTGATAATAAGCGCGACACGAACACCTGTAGGCAAGTTTCTAGGCTCTTTAAAAGGGTTCTCAGCTCCTGCACTGGGGGCGGTTGTCGTACGTGAGGCGGTTACACGCGCAGGAGTAAAACCAGAAGATGTAGATGAAGTCATTATGGGCTGCGTTATTCAAGCCGGCCTTGGTCAAAACCCTGCAAGGCAAGCAGCACTTAAAGGAGGTCTTCCCAGTACCGTTGCTGCCGTAACGGTCAACAAAGTCTGCGGCTCGGGATTGAAGGCCGTAATGATGGCTGCACAGGGAGTACAACTGGGCGATACGGAAATCGTGGTCGCCGGTGGCATGGAATCGATGAGTAACGCGCCTTACTTGATTCCAAAAGCTCGCGAAGGGTACCGGCTTGGTCACGGCGAACTTCTCGACTCAATGATCCAGGATGGGTTGTGGTGCGCTTTCGAGGACTATCACATGGGCTGCACAGGCGAAGTGGTAGCTGAACAATATTCAATCGGTCGCACTGAACAAGATGAGTATGCGACAAATTCACACCGCAGAGCTGCGGCTGCAATCGCAGCCGGAAAATTTATTGACGAGATCGTTCCGGTTGAGATTCCACAAAAGAAGGGCGCACCTCTTTTGTTCTCCACAGACGAAACTGTGCGCGAGGACACGACGGTTGAAGGACTAGCAAAATTAAAACCTGCTTTTAAGACAGACGGAACAGTCACAGCTGGAAATGCACCGAGTGTTAATGATGGTGCATCTGCGGTTGTCGTGACTTCGTTAACGAAAGCAAAGGCACTTGGCGTTGAACCAATGGCCCGGATTGTTGCACAGGCGACATCGGGCGTTGAGCCCAAAATGGTAATGATGGCCCCTGTCGAAGCGGTGCGGAAACTTTTGAAAAAGACCGGTTGGGCTGGAAGTGAAGTAGACTTGGTTGAGGTCAACGAGGCCTTTTCAGTAGCTGCACTGGCGGTAACACGCGAACTTGGTTTGGACCCGGAAAAGGTAAATGTTAATGGCGGGGCCGTAGCTTTAGGTCATGCTATAGGCCAATCTGGCTCACGTTTGTTGACTACGATTTTATATGAGTTGAAACGACGGAACGCACGTCGTGGTATCGTTGCATTGTGTCTGGGCGGCGGTAATGCCGTAGCATTGGCAGTTGAACGATAAGGAGTACCTGCTTGACCCCTGAAGAACACAATAAGTACCTGGGTTGGTCGCACTTGGTTCACGGTGGACTGTTTTTGCTGTTTATTTTGGCCATGCTGGCTATGATGACAGCAATGTTCGTCTCTATGCCGGGACCTCCGCAAGGCCCACCTCCTGCGTTCATTGGGATCATGTGGGTGTTCATGGGCGGGTTTTACGGACTGATGTTATTGCCTAGCCTGATTGCTGGGTACGCTTTGCTCAAGCGGAAGTCATGGGCCAAGACGGCTGCTATTATCGGCGCCGTTACCGCTGCAATGTCGTTTCCAATCGGAACAGCTGTTTGCGTATACACATTCTGGTTTTTGTTTAGTGAACCGGGAAAAGCTCTCTACGATAAACCTCGCTTTGCACTACCGCCACAATCTGCGACTTGGCCCATCAATACGGCCCAGCAGGAACGAGAAAAGGAATACGCGCCACCCTCAAGCCCGCCAGACTGGCGGTAAGCCAGGAGCAACAACTATTGTGAGTGAACTTATTGGCGTAGTTGGCGCAGGAACTATGGGTAACGGAATTGCTCAGGTTGCGGCGCGAGCTGGTTATGACGTCGTAATGCGGGACGTCCGTGACGAGTTTCTCCAGCGTGGCTTGAATGCGGTTAATAAGAGTTTGCAGAGAGATGTCGATAAAGAACGGCTCACCATCGACGAGAAGCAAACGATTGTTAACCGAATCAGAATAACAACCGATCTTGAGTTGTTAAAAGATGCTTCCGTTATCGTCGAAGCGATAACTGAGGACACCACGATTAAATCAAATCTCTTTAGGGACCTCGACGAGATTGTTAACCAATCTGCAATTCTAGCCTCAAACACTTCGTCAATTTCGATAACTAAACTCGCCGCTGCCACTGGTCGTCCCGACAAGGTTATCGGAATGCACTTTATGAATCCGGTTCCAGTGATGAAGTTAGTTGAAGTGATTCGCGGATTAGCTACTTCCGAAGAAACTTATCAGCAGGTGAGAACGCTTTCGGAAAAACTTGGAAAAACCGCGCTCGACTGTCAGGACTCACCAGGTTTTGTATCCAATCGAGTTTTGATGCCAATGATTAACGAAGCGATCTTCACGCTTCATGAGGGTGTAGCAACCCGTGAAAGCATCGATGGCATTATGAAGCTGGGGATGAATCATCCGATGGGACCGTTGACGCTTGCGGATTTCATCGGCCTCGATGTATGCCTGGCTATCATGAATGTGTTATACGAAGGTCTTGGAGACCCTAAATACCGGCCCTGTCCATTGCTGATAAAGTACGTTGATGCTGGCTGGCTGGGCAGAAAAGCAGGCAGAGGCTTTTACGAGTATTAATTAATGCCGGTTCCGATCTCACATTACTGTCAGAAGTGTCTGGCCGCCAATCCACTTGGCCAGGATTTTTGCGCTCGTTGTGGAACACGGCTCATGATTGTTGTA
>JBKPQV010000562.1:0-7806 GCA_046734235.1 Acidobacteriota bacterium | reverse complement strand
CGACATGCGTTAACAAGATGAGGGTGCTGCGAGTGTTGCCAGTATCTTGTTGTTTCATTTCGATAAAACCTTTGTTCAAGGATCCAGGTCACTCACGTAATGGCTTAATAATGCGATCGCAAGTTTAGGGAAACTTTATTACCACAGGATCCTGAGAGAATGCAGCCGTCTCCTCAGATGTTTCCGCCATCGCACTCCCGCGAGATCGAGTGGCCGGGATTTCAACTACAATTCAAACTACAAGGAGGTACTAGGCATTAAAATGCAGAAAGTAAGAAGTGACTATAGTGTGATGTGGACGGTTCTAGTAGCAATACTCTCGGCTATCTTGATCACTGGAACTGCACTTGCCCAACAGGATAGCAAGAAAAAGACAGGCAGTGACGGTCAAACGTCAACTGAGAAACAGGATCAAACTGTCACGATCAAAGGCAAGGTAACCACAGTCACTGATTCTACGTTAACCGTTGTTGATGCTTCGAAGAAGCCACAGACGATAACGTTGGATGCAACCACAAAGGTAACAAAGGGGGGTAAGGACGCTACAGTAGCCGATCTCAAGACCGACGACTCCGTTGTCGTTCTCGCGAAGAAAGGCGAGGGTGACGTGCTGATGGCGATTTCGATTACCGTCGCATAACCCTCAAACACATGGTCTAAAAGGCGGAGATAGCTCCGCCTTTTTTCTTTGCGGATCCGGCCTTTGCACAAAAAGTTAGATACCACCTGCTTTAGAGACTGTGCGAAAACTCGGAACCGAAAAGAAACCTAACCACAAAGACCCAAAGACACTAAGGCACAAATGTAACTTTTAAAAGGCAGTTTGTGTCTTTGAGTCTTCGTGTCTTGGTGGTTAAGGTTTACATTCAGACTTTTCACACAGTCTCTTCAGCAGCGTGGAGTTTCAATTTTTCGCTACTAGCCGCGTTTCACTGCGTCTATAGCAGGAAGTTGAAACTTGAACCCATGCGCTACCGCGCAATGGTAATAACACAGCATGTGGCTCTGTCATCTTCCCGTTCTCACAACCTCAACAGAACAATGTGCACGCGCTGAAACTGCGGAAGAGACGCTACCCAGGAGTAAGCGATCAATACCTCTGGTTCCTTTAGCGCCAACGAAGATGCAGTCTGCACCCCACGTGTCTGCTTCCTGCAGAATTTGATCAGAGGGATTGCCGCGTCTGATTAAGACTTCGGCGTGAAGTCCTTTGTCGCGAAGTTGCTGTGCGGTTGGCTCTATTATTTCGCGCACTTGATCCCAGTTTTCTTCTTTTGATACATCGATCCATTTCACGTGCGACAATGTGTCCGAATCGGATGGGACAGCCATTACCGTATCGACAACGACCAAAAGTCCAAACTCAGTTCCCGCGGGCCACTTACGACTATTAACGTCGAAGCAGCCTCCTAAGGCCTGATTGCTACTTTCATGACACCGTCTAGTCGTTCACCAAACAAGTCATAGGCTGCGCCTATGTCATCCAACTTGAACGAATGTGTTAACAACGGCGTGAGGTCGACGCGGCCGTGACGAACCATCTCCATCAACCTGCGCATACGTTCCTTACCACCAGGACAGAGCGTAGTCACAATTCTGTGATCACCGATGCCGGCTGCAAAGGCCTCGTAAGGAATCTGAAGTTTGCCCGAGTAAACGCCAAGACTCGAAAGCGTTCCCGCTGGGCGAAGACTCCGTAATGCGCTCTCGAAAGTTTGTTGAGTGCCAAGGGCTTCAATCGCGACATCAGCACCGCCACCCGTCAATCGCTTTACTTCGGCAACGACGTCAACCGCTCGATAGTCGAGCGTAATGTCCGCGCCCATTCTTTTCGACATTGCGAGCCGATGGTCATCTCCGTCAATGCCAATGACAAGAGATGCTCCTTGAAGCTTTGCGCCCGCTGTTGCGCAAAGCCCGATTGGACCCTGAGCGAAGACAACTACAGAGTCTCCTATTTCTATTCCAGCTGATTCGGCACCGCCAAAGCCTGTCGACGCAATGTCGGCAAGAAGGACCACTTGTTCGTCGGTTAAGTCGTGTGGGATCTTTGCTAGATTGGCTTGTGCATAAGGCACTTTCAAGAATTCGGCTTGAGCGCCATTAATCGTGTTACCAAATCTCCAACCACCGAGAGCTTCATAGCCTTCTCCGTGACCACACTGTGACAAGTGTCCGGACAAGCATGCGCGACATTGTCCGCAGGGTGTAATTGCACCAACCAGGACTCGGTCACCAATGTTGTAACCATTAACACCTTCGCCAAGCTCTTCGATAACCCCAACTGGCTCGTGTCCTATGATGAGCCCGGGCGTAACAGGGTACTCACCTCTTACGATGTGCAAGTCAGTCCCACAAATTGTCGTGAGCGTCACACGGATTACTGCCTCCCCTGCGCCAGCACGAGGTCGTTCTACCTCTTCAACTCGGATATGGTTCCTGGAATGAAAAACGTTTGCTTTCATTTTATTCTAACTTTCCCGGTTTAGCTTTCGACTGATTCCTCCTCACAAGGACATCGAACTACCTCAACCGAACACTTCGCGTGAGACACTACTGCCTGGGAAACTGATCCTAGAAGGAAACGTTTCCACGCACTGTATCCGTGCGAACCCATTACTATTAAGTCAGCGCCCCAGTTCTCAGCCTCATCGAGGATCACTGATCTCGGTGAACCGCAGGCTACGACTGCATCAGTTCTAAGAGTCTGGTTGCTTTTAAGCTTCTTCAGTGCTCTGTCAACAACCCCCCCCTGGGTTTGCTTGCGAAGTGCCGCATCCATCTCTTCAAAATAGTTAGCTGGTAGCGCCCATGCCTCGGGTGTCGGTGGCGTTGGGAGCTCAAAGGCACTCAAGACAGTCACAAAAGAGCCCTGGGGCCAGGGCCTGCGAGCGACTTCTTCAACTGCAGCATCACTGCACGACGAACCGTCAATCGCTAAGAGTATTTTCATGGCACACCTCCGGTGCATTATTCATTTCGGTCTCAGTGCACGGCCCGTACCAGTGTGTTGTTGTGGATTTCAGGCGAAGAGGAGGGAAAGGTGCGCCGTAATGCGCAGCTGACTCGAAAATTCTCGCAGCTCTCGAACATGAATGAATGGGCTCATTGCCTCATAGCACGGCATGAACATTGCTCATCTAGAGTTCATGAGTAACCAATCTCCAGCAATAGAATTTCGCAACGTCTTCCTGAGTTTTGGTGAAAACGTAGTGCTTCAATCTATTAGCTTTGTTTTGCAGAAGGGCGAAATGATCCTCTTAACGGGTGTTTCTGCATCGGGGAAATCTGTTCTGCTCAAGCTCGCTATGGGGTTACTAAAACCAGACGCCGGTCAGATTCTGATAGAAGGGAAAGAGATTCAGCAGCTGCCCGAATCACAACTAATAGAAGTTCGCGGCGAACTAATGGGTATGGTGTTCCAGGAGGATTCTCTTTTTACCGGACTGCCGGTTTATGAGAACGCAGCGTACCGTCTCGAAGAGCACGGTTGGTCGGAGCAAGACATACGGAGAGCAGTTTCAGAAGTATTGAGTTTCGTCGGGCTCGAAGGCGAAGAAGACAAGTATCCAGAAGAACTATCCGGAGGGATGAAGCGACGGCTTGAAATAGCAAGAGCGTTAATTGGTTGGCCCAAAGTGATGTTGTTCGATGAGCCAACGATGAGCCTTGATCCACTCGCTGCCTTAAAGGTGCTTGACCTAATAATTCGGGCTCGCGATATCAACCAGATCTCTTCACTATACGTCACAAAGAAAACCCATGAGCTCGATTATCTTTCGCATTACCGTGCGGAAACTTCCAGGAATGGTGCAATTAATACAATTGAAGCCTCAGCATTTGAATTACCCAGGACGAGAGTGATGGTTCTGGAACAAGGTGAAATCGTGTTCGATGGTTCTTTTGAGGAATTCACCAGGAGTGAGCATCCGGCAATCAAGGAATTGATTACGCTTGATCATCACAATCATGCGACAGATCCATACTTCAATGATCCTTGGGATAAACGAAGACGTCCAGCTGAACCAATTCTTTAGTGTCAGCCTGAAGTTAAATGCCTGGATGGTGAAGTGAAGCTCTGAACCGCCGGGAATGCCTCGCACAAAAAATTAGATACCACCTGCTTTTAGCAGCGTGGAGTTTCAATTTTACGCTAGAGCAGGCACTCACTTCATCGGAAAGATACCACCTGATTCAGCAGCGTGGAGTTTCAATTTCGCGCTACTGAGTAGTTTTACTATGTCCATAGCGAGAAGTTGAAGCTCCACGCCTGCTGAAGAGACTGTGTGAAAAGTCTGAATGTAGACCATAACCATCAAGACACAAAGACTCAGACACAAACTGCCCTTTAAGAGTTAAATTTGTGCCTTAGTGTCTTTGGGTCTTTGTGGTTAGGTTTCTTTTCCGTTCCGAGTTTTCGCAAAGTCTCTGAAGCAGGTGGTATCCTCGTCGTCGGGACTAAAGCAGGTGGTATCCTCATGAAATTCAGTCACGTTGCCTTTTCAAGCTGGATGCGTTTACGCGGACGCAGTTGCTGCTGCTTTAGGCAATGAGTGTTCACAGATAGACGCATACGCCTTCACAACGTCAGCATACCGAATCGAATCTTTCCTCTGGTCCCTGCCTGATTTGGCATGAAGAACGATGTCGTTCATCGACAATATGCCTTCCAATTCTCCTTCGAGGTTAATCACCGGAAGCCTCCGAATCTTGTGCTCCTGCATTGTCAACAATGCCTGATCGATGCTGTCTTCACCTTGAATTGCATAGACCTCTCCTGTCATCACTTCCTCAACTGAAATGGAGGATGGATTTCTGTCTCTTATGGCAGCCCCCATGCAGATATCGCGATCCGTGATCATGCCAACTACTTTATGGCCATCTTTGATAATAGGCAGCACACCACAATCGTTATGCCACATTAACTGGGCCGCATCGGCCAAACTTTCAGTGAGCCATATAGCCTTAGGATTTGGCGTCATTACTTCTTTTACCTTCATATGTTGATTCTCCTTTCTGGGGGACTTTGGTTCTTTCGCCAAAAGATGACGTCAACAACCACGTTTCACAAATCAATGGACCGCCAATGAAATGTTTGGTAACGATTCGGACGGTGCGCAACGTTTCACCTCGATCGATTGAACGATTGAAGTCGATAGCATCTTTCCATCAACCCACATCTTCAATCGACTGCCCGCACAGATGACTCCCTTTTTAGCGGACCCGAAGATGAAGCTTTCGTCTGGTTGATCAAGATATGAACCTCCTTCAACAAGAGCGCGCCCAGTGTTGGGATTAAGCAAAAAGACCCGGTACTCACTATTGAGTGTGTGAAGTAAGATCGTGTCGAACGGATTCAAGCTTTCAAGGTCGATCATGTCGGTACACTCGGTATCTGTGTTGGCAGCGTCGATCTTGTCCAAATCCCCAAATGCATCGCGAGTCCAACAATCCATACAAAGTGTCCACGCAGGATCAATTTCAAGCGTCCCCTCTTCGATAGTGCGGTCGCACGTTGAACAAATACCGTAGGAACCAACTATGACTCGATCGAGTGCGTTGTCAATTCTCATTAGCCTTTCTTCAAGTTGCTCTCGACCAGACTGGACTTGTAACTCCGACCGGGCAGCTTTGATGAGTGCTTCACAAATCTCTTCCCGTTCTTCGTGAAGGCGGTTCCAGGTAAGACCCGGAGTCCCGCCAATAGGGACGTTTATCAAGTGTGTTCTGGGATTTTCGCTCACGATGTTGACCTTCCTATCTCTTAGAGGTGCAACCTCTTTCAAATTTCTTTCAAATCGCGCTTCAGGGCGCGAACGGCACCCTTTCCAGAGCACGGCCCATACCACAAGTTTCGGCAGCATTTTCAAGCAAAAGGCAAAGTGATTGAGGGGTATTGCGCAGAGTCTGCGGAAATTTCGCGCAGTGGCAGGTCCTAAAACGTAGGTAAGCTTTTGCAAATCAAGTGGATCTGACAGGCACAATCATTGCTCCGGAAAAGTGCGATGAGTGCCGCCAAAATCAGTTCAAGATCGATCGCGAATTCCACGACTGTCCACCCCGCTCTTAAGCTGGTTGAATGGCCATCCCTTGAGCCGCATGTGGTTTTGGAACTTTTGAATGTCGATACTCAGGTAGGGCTAACGTCACCAGAGGTGACTGCCAGACAACTTCAGCACGGCCGCAATACTCTGCAGAGAATTCAATCCCGTCCTGCATGGCGAGTTCTGATGGACCAGTTTGCGAGCATTGTGATTGCACTTCTTGCGATTGCTGCTGCGGTTGCCTGGGTTACGGGAGATAGAGCTGAAGCTATCGCGATACTCGTAGTCCTGGTGCTGAATGCTGGAGTCGGTTTTGCAACGGAGTGGCAAGCCGGACGTGCCTTGGACGCTCTGCGTCGTCAGTCACTTATGCTCGCGCGTGTACGACGCGATGGCTTTGAAGCGACTGTGGAAGCGGAAGCGCTTGTTCCGGGTGATATCGTAATTCTGAATGCTGGCGATCCCGTGCCTGCCGATGCTCGAATACTCAGAGCAGCTCGACTTGAAGCTGAAGAGTCAGCGCTAACCGGAGAGAGTACTACTGTTGACAAAAGCATTGAGCCCGTTTCCCCTGAGACTCCTCTGGCGGAACGTCGATCGATGCTCTATCTCGGGACAGCAGTAGCAACTGGTCGAGCAGAGGCTGTAGTGGTCAACACCGGCTTGGCCACGGAGCTTGGAAAAATTGGCCGGCTTGTCGCCATTTCAAACAAAGAGCGCTCGCCCCTTGAAATTCAACTTGGCAGGTTAGGCCGTCAATTAGTCTATCTTGTACTTGTCATTGCTGCCGTTGTCATAGTGACTGGCTGGCTGCGCGGCGATCGACTGTGGCTGATGCTCGAGGTCGGAATCAGTCTTGCCGTAGCCGCAGTACCTGAAGGGCTACCTGCTATAACGACACTCATTCTTGCGCTCGGTGTTCTACGCATGGCGCAACAACGTGCCATCATGCGTCGACTTCCGGCTGTTGAAACACTCGGGAGTACTACAGTAATTTGTGCCGACAAAACCGGAACGCTGACTGAGAATCGAATGACGGTTCGTGAATACTTCTTGAGTGATAGCCGGCGAATCACGATCGACAAGAACCAGAAGCAACTTGATAATGATCCACTGCTGCAGCAGGCTATTCGGATAGGTGTGCTTTGTAACGAAGCATCTTTTAATCCTGAAGTAACGGATGAAACACGCGCGATCGGCGATCCAACTGAAACAGCCCTGCTCATCGTCGCTGATACCGTCGTTCTCGATGTTTCACATGAGCGATCAGCTCATCCAAAAGTTTTAGAGCACCCCTTTCAGCCCTCCACTAAGCGGATGACAACTTTGCATCGGAAGAATGATGGTCAACATTTCGCAGCTCTTAAAGGAGCACCGGGAGTGGTCCTCGATGCCTGCTCACACTATTTAGACTCGTTGGGCAACACCGTACCGCTCGATAAAAAGTCGTTAACACGACTAGAAGAAGCTAATGAAGAGATGGCAAATCGTTCCTTGCGGGTGTTGGGGCTTGCCATAAAGCATTTCCACAATGACACAGAACATACTGCGGATGCGGCTCTTGAAAGTGGTTACTGTTTTATCGGATTTGTCGGAATGATTGATCCTCCACGTGCAGGTGTAGCCGATGCAATTTCGCGAGCAAGAAGTGCCGGTATCCGCACCGTGATGTTGACTGGAGATCAGATAGGAACCGCCATTGCAATAGCTCGAGAACTCGGATTGGGTAAAACTGAACCAACGGCACGTCATGCGCGTGACC
>JBKPQV010000561.1:0-9728 GCA_046734235.1 Acidobacteriota bacterium | reverse complement strand
GTAAAAAATATTCGTGTGGCCGCCGGAGACGATGAGTGCTTCGGCAGGGTATTCGATAGGCGGGTTTTCAAAGGCGACTGAATAGATGTGGCCCTCTATGTGGTTCACTCCTATGAAAGGTTTATTAAGTGCGTAGGCCATTGCTTTGGCATAGGAGACACCAACCAACAGCGAACCCACGAGCCCAGGACCCACGGTTACTGCGACGCCATCGATGTCGGCGGTAGTGACGCCGGCGCGTTCAAAGGCCTCGGATACGACTGGAACAATCTTATCGAGATGTTCGCGAGAAGCTAGTTCGGGTACAACGCCGCCAAAGCGCTTATGGATGGGGATTTGAGACGAGATTACAGACGAAACGATTTCTCGCCCATCTTTAACCACGGCGGCGGCTGTTTCGTCACAGGATGTTTCTATTCCGAGTACAAGCATGCGAGTGATTCTAGCAAGGATCTCTCAGAGAATCGCAGTCGGGAAACGTACATCCCGCGGGCGTGCGATCTCGATTTGGTCAATTAACCACGAAGGATCCATGCTAATCTGACGACAAGCAGCTACCCAAATGAAACTTCTTCTCTGCGCCTCTGTGTTCTCCGCGCCTCTGCGTCGAAAGTGCTTGGCCGACCTTTAACGCGGAGACGCAGAGATCGCAGAGACGCAGAGAGTTCCTAAGAAGGCAAGAAGGCACCAAGACACAAATGTTTTCAGGGTTGGTCTGTGTCTTCATGCTTGGTGCCTTCGTGGTTCAATCTAGTTGAGGCGACGATTTAAGCTTTATAGAAACTGAGCGAAGAGTCACCTTGCTTTAAGACGCGAGTGCGGTTTAAGGCCCCAATTACCTCGGGCAGCTGATGCTTGTAATAGTGCTCAGCGACGATGAGTGATTCAACGGTTAGCAACTCTAGTGGGTGGGCACCAATAAATTCCAGGACGCGCAGATAATCATCCTGGTACGGCGGATCGAAGAAGACGATGTCCCACGGTTGAAGGTTTCTAGCAATGGCCTGATGCAAAAAGTCGCCTGCTTCAAGGTTATAGATTTCAGTCTCATCCTCAGGCACGCGGCACAAGTCGAGATTCGATTCGATCAAGCCACAAATCTTTCTCGAACGGTCCACGAACGTAGCGTGTGCTGCTCCTCTCGACAACGCCTCAATTCCAACTGCTCCAGATCCCGCACACAAGTCCAGAAAGCGCGTCTCAACAATGCTTGGTGCTAGAACGTTGAAAAGTGTTTCGCGTAGACGGTCAGAGGTGGGCCGCACGTCTAATGATGGCGGACTCTTGAGATTTCTACCACGATAGATGCCTGCAATAATTCGCAAAGCTTTCTAGTTGCCTTAACCAACACTCGCTAGTCCAAAACGTTTAGATTCGCCAAGATACTTGATCATTCTTTTCGTTTGGGGCGATGTCGCTTTTTCTGACAGGTAATGGTCAGCTGCAGCCCGCGCCTTTTCAAGAATTGCTTGATCTCTGACGAGGTTGCCGATCCGAAATTCAGGGAGGCCTGACTGTTTGGTGCCCAGCATCTCACCCGGACCACGAATCTCAAGATCCTTTTCCGCGATTACAAATCCGTTGCTGGTCTTTGCCATGATTCCTAGCCGCTCCTGGGCCACAACCGTTTTTTTGTCGGTGGTTAGAAGTACACAAAAACTCTTTTCGGCGCCGCGGCCGACTCGTCCACGTAGTTGATGGAGCTGCGACAAACCGAATCGCTCGGCGTGTTCAACGATCATTACTGACGCGTTTGGCACATCGACACCTACTTCAATAACTGTTGTTGTCACCAGGATCTTTGTATCGCCCGAAACAAACCCTTTCATGACCTCTTCCTTTTCTGCGGGCTTCATCTTCCCATGAAGCAGGCCAACCTTTAGTTTCGGAAACACGGTATCTCGTAGATATTCGTACCGACGTGTTGCGTCTTTTAAATCCATTTTCTCCGACTCTTCAACCAGCGGATAGACCACGTAAACTTGCCTTCCTCCTTTTACCTCTTTGGAGATCAGTTTCTTCACTTCCTGACGCTGATCCTCGCCAATTACCATTGTCTCGATGGGCGTCCTGCCGGGCGGTAACTCGTCGATGACAGAGACTTCCAAGTCGCCATAGACGGTCATGGCGAGGGACCGGGGGATTGGTGTTGCAGTCATCACAAGCACATCAGGATTAATTCCTCGAGCTCTCAGTTCAGCCCGCTGCATAACTCCGAAGCGATGTTGCTCATCTATAACCACCAAACCGAGACGTGGAAATGAAACAGCATCTTGTATTAGCGCTTGAGTGCCTATGACCGCATTGATGTCACCATCCTTGAGAGCCTTCTGCAGCCGCCGTTTTTCCGATGCGCGTAAGGAGCCCGTCAAAAGCTCCACCCGGTAAGGAGTTTTAGCTAACAATTTTTTGATGTTTCTTGCATGTTGCTCTGCCAGGATTTCGGTCGGTGCCATGAGAGCTGTTTGATAATCATTCTGCATAGCGGCCATCATCGCTATGAGAGCCACGATGGTCTTTCCGCTGCCAACATCGCCTTGTAGCAGTCGATTCATAGGCGAGGTGGATTTCATGTCGTTAAAGATTTGAGCTGTCGCCCGACGTTGTGCCGCAGTCAGTTTGAAGGGAAGTACGGAAGAGATTGCGTCCTTAACTGATTTATCGATGAGGATTTTTACTTCCTTCGATTGCCTGGTTCGTTGTCCACGCTTTAAACCAACTGCAAAAGACAGCCAGAAGAAGTCTTCAAAAATCATTCGCAAATGTGCCGGGCTTCTGGCTCGCTCGTAATCGGCCAGTGACGCATCAGCCGGTGGGAAATGGATCTCGCGAATGGCTTGAGCCCGTTCGATAAGTTTTGTTCTTTGTCGAAGTTCCAAAGGCAGCGTTTCAGGAATTGCTTGTCCATTCAGTTGAGCTAGAACGGCATGAATGATCTCGCGCAGTCGCTTTGAATTGAAATCGCCAAGCTTTCGATAGACAGGAACCCGACGACCAACGTGAATAGCCGCCAGAGTTGGATCGGTGATATTGGCTTCAACCTGTTCTGGGTTTGAGTCGTCTATTGGTTCGGAATCGTGGGCATGCACCAATTCGAGTTCATCGGCAGGCCGGTGTAAACGCAAAGAGTAAGTTCCCCTGCGTTTATCCCATTCCCACGTTCCAAAGGTTATGAACCTTGTGCCTCGCTGCAGTTTCTTTGTGTAGTACTGAACGATTTCGTAGGCACGTCGACCTGATACGAACCACCACACCACCACTTGTCGACCAGTCTTATTATCGATATCAACTCCGGACACTTCAAAGATGAACAGACGCGATTTGGAATAGCCTTTTGTGTTCCTGACTTGATAGCCCCCGGCGTGCTTTACTTGTAGCTCGAGGGTTGCTTCCATTCCGTCCTGGAGATCTTTGATTGTTGAAAGATGAGAGCGATCTTCGTAGCGCATAGGAAGGTACGAGACCAAATCCTCAACGGTCGCTTCGCTGTAATGTTTTTTGTTGGCGTGAGCAGCCACAGCTGCCGCCAGCTTGCGCGCGAGGGTTTCTCCTAGCCGTGCAATCTTAAAGGTGTGAAGATCCTCAATTGGAGTGTTGAGGGAGATGGCACCGGGCATCGAGCAAGATCATAGCATAGCGACGGGAACACTCTGCATCGCCTAAGCGTAATCGAGGTGAGGAGGTCTTATGGATAAGTGGGAACCCCTAATTGATCGAATGATTAAAGAATCAATGGACCGAGGTGAGTTTGACAATCTGCCTGGGTCCGGGGAGCCGATTGACCTTACAGAGAATCCTTACGAAGCCCCGGAGTTACGTCCCGTTCATCGTTTACTCAGAAATGCCGGTTTTGCCCCAGCCTGGATCGAGGAACGCAAAGACATCGAAACGGAATTTCAACAAGCATATGCAATATTAAGGCGCGCGTTTGAACTTTATTGTCCTTCTGGTAGTCAGGTGAGCCGCGATTGGTTGCGGGTGACGAAAGAATTTCGTCAACGAGTTGACGAACTAAATCAACGAATCAGGCATTACAATCTAAAGGCTCCGGCCGCGGCGTTCCATCGGCGCATAATCGATGCAGAACAGTTAATTGACGATCTTATATTCAAGCGTTGACCGGAGTTTGAAAGGGTTTTTTACATGCCTGATTTGATGTCCGAGCTGACTCGTGACTCGCTAAAGACACTACGACAAGGATTGTTGCGCCTTCATAAGATCTTGTTAGACCAGGAACGTCTTGGTTATGAACGTGCACGCGGTCCGATTGGCAACAGTTACGAATATTTGCAACTGGTCTTGAAGGATCCCTGGTTTGATTGGTTACACAGACTGTCTGAGTTGATTGTTCAGATCGATGAGGCGTTGGACACCCGAGATCCGGATCATCCAGTCACCGATGAAGATGCGAGCGCCCTCTTAGTCAGAGCAAAGTCGTTGCTTACTCCGGCTGAAGAGGGCACCCAATTTCAGAAGAATTATTTCCTGGCGCTGCAGCAATCACCAGATGTGGTTTTGTTGCATGCCGACTTGATGAAGGTCCTGGGAAGAGAATAGGCGTTCATGCCCGGCAGTGCTCATCAAAAGCCCTGGTAAGTTCTCCCGCTATTTGCTTAGCATCACGGCCTTCAATTTCATAGCGCTCAAGCATGTATACCAACTTGCCGTCCTTGAGCAGGCCAATTGAGGGCGAAGATGGTCCGTAACCTGTGAAATAGCTACGTGCTCGTTCAGTGGCTTCAATATCCGCACCGGCGAAGACGGTTGCCACTTTATCTGGTTTGACCTCATGTTGCAGGGCGAGAGCTATTCCCGGTCGCGCCTTGCCAGCTGCACAACCGCAAATCGAATTCACTACAACCATTAGTGTCCCCTGACTATTTGAGACCACTTCATCAACCGCGTCTGCCGTTCTTAATTCTTCAACGCCTAGACGCGTAAGGTCCTCCCGCATTGGTTTAATCATGATTTCTGGGTATGGCATCTATCTTTCCTCCGTTACAATCTCAAAGTGATAAGTTAAAGTTAATGATTCAGGCAGCTATACTATCAGTTTCGATCACAATCATGCGCACATCCTCGCCGTCGCCAGAAATTGCCACGCGCCACACGCTCGGTGGCAATCGATAAGCACCCATTCTTTCCGCCCATTCGATAACAATCACTGCTGTTTCATCCGCTAAAAGATCGTCAAGATCGACAGCGTGTGCGGCACTGGCACCTTGATCCAAGCGGTAAAGGTCCAAATGATAGAGTCGCAAACGACCTTCGTACGGATTTACCAGGGTAAATGAAGGACTGGTAACTTCCTCTTCATCAATCCCTAGTGCCGAGCAAATGCCTTTCACGAAGATTGTTTTGCCAGCACCAAGTGGCCCGCTCAGTAAAAGAATTTCACCGCCTTGCAGTCTCGATCCTAACTGATGACCAAAGTTAAATGTTTGTTCTGGTGAGCTGGATTTGAACTCACCTAAGGGTAGATACGAACCTGACATTGCTATGGCTGCTCTCCGGCTGCGTCCAGAGAACGAATAGCCGCTCCAAAATTTTCCCTGATGTCAGACGCAACCATGGTACGCATACCTTTCTCGCGAGCGGCAAAATCCCCGGCGAGTCCCCCAATGTACAACGCAGCCATCGTAGCATCGAGAGCATTGCCATTTTGTTTCAGCCCGGCGAGCGATTGCGCAAGGAAGCCCGAAATCAAGCCAGTCAGAGTGTCGCCCGAACCTCCAGTGCCAAGCCCTGGATTGCCAGTAGGATTAACAATCACTCTGCCGTCAGGAGTTGCGATTATCGAGCGCGAACCTTTAAGTACCAGGATCACTTGATGATTAACGGCGAACTCTTTTGCCGTTGCGACACGTCCCACCAGTGCTGATTTGTTGTCGGTACCAATGAGTCTCAACATTTCACCTGGATGCGGTGTCAGGATCAGCGGAGCTTGCGCTGAGCCGCGGAGATCATCCGGCCATGGACTGAGATTATTTAGACCGTCTGCATCGATCACCACGGGCTTAGTTCGATTCGCGACTACAGACCGCACAAAAGTTCGAGTTCTCTCATCGTCCGATGTTAGGCCCGGACCAATAGCGATTACGGTGGCACGAGACGCCAACTGCTGGAAATGATTGATGGCGTCATCACTGATCGAACCTCGATCAGTTTCCGCAAGGGCAGTTGTCATTACTTCGGGCATGAGACGCGCGGCCACAGCTGTTTGCGCTGAAGCAGGAGTAGCTACGGTTACTAATCCAGCCCCAGACCTCATCGCTGCATTGCCACAAAGTGCGGCCGCTCCAGAATAATCTCTAGATCCGGCAACTATGAGTACATGTCCATGCGTGTTTTTGTAAGACTCTGCACTGTAACGAGTCGAAACTAGCCAACGCCTCGCGTCTTCCTTTTCCGTTACGAATAACCATGGTCGTGCAGCTTCGATTAACGACTGTGGCGATCCAATATCTGCGACGACCAGTTCCCCGCAAAACTCATTTGCCGGAGGTAACACATTTGCGGGTTTTGGCGCAGTAAAGGTTACAGTCACGTCAGCCTGTAGTGCTGGGCCAATAGGATTTGACTGGTCGGCATTTAGACCAGAAGGAATGTCAATCGAGAGGATGAGTGGGCGTAATCCGGATACCTGCTCCCGCGAGCGTCGAAGTAGGGCCAGATGGTCGATAACTTTTAAGAAAACCCCTTCTAGTGGCCGCGTTAGTCCAGTACCAAAGAGGGCGTCGATGATGACGTCATAAGCCTTGCGAGGTCTTGCAAGTTGTTCCCACGCAGCAATTCCCTCGCACTCTGCAAACGTCAAAGGCGGTGGTGAGACTGCGGACCCGGCTTCAAAGGCGGCTAGCTTTTGTACAGACTCGAAATTAATTCGAGCATCGCCGGCCGTTTCCGTTACTTTTCCAAATAGGATGACGTCACAGTGAGCACCGAGGCTCGTGAGGCCACGAGCTACTGCGGCGCCGTCTCCTCCGTTATTTCCTCTACCGCAAAGTACGAGCGCTTTCTTCCCCCCGAGGCCATCTGTCAAATGTTTTTGGATTGCCTCGATGCAGGCGTTTGCCGCGGCCTCCATAAGTAATAGCGAGGGCACTCGATAGTTATCGACAGTGAGTCGATCAATCTCCCGGATTTGTTCAGTGAAAATAACCGGTTGCACGAAGGGATGATAAGGAGGAGGGAATTGAACGGTCAATCCGTTTCTAATGAAAATAGGCCGGTCCAGGCCGGCCTCCCCTTGCTTTGCCTGCCACTGCACCAACCGTCCATTTTTCCAGGATACTCATGTAAAAAGGTTAATAGTTTCAGCCTTCCAGAAAAAAGTTAAAAAACTTTTCAGAGCCATTCTTTTCTCGGTTTTGCGCCGATTTTAGCTAGAAATCCTCAATATTCTCAGGATCCTCCCGATCACACGTTTGGCCTCAGCAATCCCGAAAACCGAGGTCATGGCAAAATAAGTTACGCCATATCCACCCAGTACTACGATTGCCATTATTAATGGATGGCGGTGTCCCAGCAGAATCCGAAGTCCCCACCCAACGGCCGCGCCGCTAGCGGCTCCCAGCCACAGTTTGAAAACATACGATGAATGAAGGCCAGTGCGGCCTATTCGCTGGTTTAAGGAGCGTCGGAGCAGCACGAATTCAACCCACCCCGCGATTCCGGCGGAAGCGGTCAAACCGGCAACGCCCCACTTTGGCTCGATTCCTAAGGCGCGAGGTAACGGGAGGGAGAATAGATATCCCAGAAGCGTGGTAAGGACGACTCGCAAAACGGCAAATTGAAGCGGCGTCCGTGTGTCGTTTAGAGCGTAATAGGTGGAGGAATACAGCCGGCCCAGTGTCGAAGCAAGTAAGCCAATTGAAGAGCCGGCCAGGATCGCCCACACATAAGTGGAGTCCGCAGATGTGAATCTTCCCGTTTGATAAAGGACGGCCGCAATAATGTCACCAAGCGCGAGAAAGGCCATTGACGAGGGCACAATGAAGAAGGCGATTCGATGTAGCCCCTGATCGAGTCGATGACGTAGTGTTTCCGCGACGGCTTGATCTGTTCCCAGCGCGCGCGACATTGCCGGTAGTTCAGCTGCAGACACTGACATACCGAAAAGACTGACGGGAAGGGTGTAAAGACTTTGCGCATAATTAAGCGCAACAACTGCGCCGAGTCCCAGAAAGCTTGCGAGGAACGCATCGACAAAGGCACTGATCTGAACAACACCACGACTCATAAAAACGGGAAAGAAATTGTGAGCGACTTGTTTGACGTGAACGTTGTTGAAATCAATTAAGGGAATAAGCCGACGCATCAAGCGGAGCACGGTCGGTATTTGAACCCCGAATTGCAGTGCGCTTCCAATTACGGAACCCCACGCGGTAGCCATAGCGAGTGCTGGTAGATCCACGCGGTTACCGAAAAAGATCAAGGCCGCGATGATTGATAAGTTCCAGGCAACTGGTGCGGTGTACGAAATGAAGAATTTGTGATGACTGTTTAAGACACCCAAACACCACGCAGATAAGACCAACAGTCCCGCACCAGGAAAAAGGATTCTCACTAACTTTATGGTTAGATCCCGCCGCTCATCCTGAAAACCTGCCGCAATTGCTGTGACAAAGTACGGAGTTGCCAGAACACCAATCAAAACAATGATTGAGGTGATGAGCGCCAGCAAACCAAAGATGGCGTTGGCAACACGAGTCGCTTCCTTTTCGTCGCCCTGGGCCAAGAGCTTCGCGTATACAGGAATGAACGACGCAGAGAGTGCACCTTCGCCGAAAACATTTTGCAGAAAGTTTGGTATGCGAAAGGCGGCAGTGAATGCGTCGCCGACCGCGGAACTGCCAAAGTAATGTGCAAAGATTCTTTGCCGGACAAGTCCTACAATCCTGCTGATCAAGATTCCTGCGCCAACAAAGAATGCTGACCGTCCGGTACTTGGGTGAGTTTGCTTAGGGGGTGAATCGAGTGGTGCTGTGCCGATCTGTTCGACACTTTCGCCAGCGATCATGCCTGGCGAATCGCTTTCCAGGAGCTCAGGTCTGTCAGAGTTCTCGGCCGCCGGTTTGTTAGGGTTGGAACGGTTGCGGCCGTAGGAGTCGGAGGAATCGTTCATCTAGCGTCTTTTGTTGTCAGAGGCCGTAGTCCTTAATTTTGTTCAGTAACGTCTTGTAACTAATACCAAGATCTTCGGCCGTACGACTTTTATTGCCAGCATTAGCCTCAAGCACCGCCACGATCTTTTTGCGTTCAACCAAACTCAGCGCCCGGTGTGCAACCTCTGAGAGTGTACCCGACAAATCGAGTTGCTCGATGGTTTCGTTTTTCTCGCCACGATTTAATACGAAGCCGAGATCATTGGGTTGAATGATCAAGCTATCCGAAAGTATGCACGCGCGTTCGATTGCGTTTTCGAGTTCGCGGACATTCCCAGGCCAACTATGTTTCTTAATTACGGCAAGTGCTTCCGGGCTAAACTCTGCTTCACGTCCGCGCAACTCCTTACCAATCTCAGCTCCGAAATGCCGGGCCAATAAAATAATGTCGTCGCCGCGATCTCGTATTGCGGGTATCTCCAGAGGAAAAACAGCTAGCCGGAAATATAGGTCACCACGAAACTCACCATGATCGACGGCCGTTTTCAAATCTTTGTTAGTTGCAGCAACCACACGGACATCGACGGGTACGGGCGCCCGACCACCTATGCGGTCAACTAT
>JBKPQV010000560.1:0-17476 GCA_046734235.1 Acidobacteriota bacterium | reverse complement strand
TCCAAACACTAACCTCTGATCGCAAATTGCCCATGACCTATTCTTATCCAAGTGAGAGCGATCTTAGTAAACCGGGCAGGCGAGGACGACTGCGCTCCCAGGACGAGGGCTCGTGTTTAGAATAAGCGGGTTACTAAAGGCATGAGCTGACACCACTGACACTGCCGTGTGGGGATTCCTACGGGAAGGCATCGTGGCCTTTTCAAAGCAAACGAAAAGGGCCGTCGATGACGGCCCTTTACTAATCAACAAAGATCGAACTTCTTACCTGCCCCCCGCTACTGCATCAACCTTTTTAGCCTGGAATTGGGTCCAGTAATCCTTAATAAAATCGAGTTGCTTGCCGTGGCCGTTGCTGGTGTAGAAATCGTATTCCTTCATCTCAGCGTAGGCCTGGTCAAAATTCCAGTGGTCATTGTTGAAGCGATAAACTGCCCCCATCACGCCGGTTCTATGGCGGCCACCGGCACAATGCACATAGAACTTACCAGTGCTAGAATCGTTCACAACCTTCAAGAAGGCGTTGGCTTGGTCCATCGTGGGATATGATTTGTCTTCGATGGGTATATTGACGTAGCGCATTCCAGCCGCTTCAACTGCCGGCTTTTCACGTTCCATCGAATTATCTGTCAAATCAATAACCGTATTTACTCCCAGGGCAGCGAGGGTCTTAAAATCCTCAGCTTTTGGCCTTGCGCCTCGGAAAAACCGCTCATCCATCTGACCGAAGTTGCTGATCTTTACATCGGGAAATTTTTCGTTACGCGATTTTGCTATTGAAAAGGATGCGAGGGATAAAACCACCGCTAGAACTGGTAATACTGTGATTGAAGTCTTTCGCACTAATTTCATTCGTTATCTCCACAAAAATACGGTCACTTATTGGTTATTAAACCCGATTGTTCTTTGTTTACTGTTTAGCGATTTTTGGTCGCTCGAAAACTGCCGCTTTCGACCCCTTCAAATAGGTCGGTTATAAGATTCGAGATCAGCCGAGATAGTTGCAAATAAATGCCTGTATCTTTTCGTGTCATCCCTCCCTCAAATCGTGTTAGAAAGGTGAGTTATGAACGTGCTAATTCGTCGCTGTTTGCAGTTGCTTTTAGCCGTACTTGTCGTGTGCCAAATAGCTCTGGCAACACCGGTTAAGAAGTGGACGCAACAGCAAGCCAATAGCTGGTATCGATTGCAACCCTGGCTGGTGGGTAGCAACTATATTCCGGCTACCGCGATCAACGAATTGGAGATGTGGCAAGCAGATACATTCGATCCAAAACGTATCGACCTGGAATTGGGCTGGGCCCGGAGCATAGGCATGAATACTATGCGTGTGTTCCTTCACGATCTTGTTTGGGAGCAAGATCCGGCCGGCTTCAAGCAGAGAATTGAGACCTTCCTTCAAATTTGCGCAAAACATCGCATACGGCCAATGTTTGTGTTGTTTGATTCGTGCTGGGATCCAAATCCAGCATTGGGAAAACAGCGTGCACCACGGCCGGGCGTGCACAATTCGGGATGGATGCAGAGTCCTGGAGCCAAAGCGCTGGAAGATCCTTCGCAATATCCGCGCCTTGAACAGTATGTGAAAGGAGTTGTCGGAGCTTTCGCGCGCGATCCTCGTGTTCTCGCGTGGGATATTTGGAACGAACCTGACAATGGAAATGAACCGCCAAAAAAGAAAGTCGAGATAGTGTTAGGATTATTGCCTCAGGTATTTGCATGGGCGCGCGAAGTTGGGCCACGGCAACCGTTAACCAGCGGCATCTGGAAAGGCGATTGGTCTAGCAATGAAAAGATGGATCCCATGGGTAGATTACAGATCTATTTATCGGATGTAATTTCGTTCCACAACTACGACTCGGGAGAGGAGTTTGAAAAGCGAGTCAAATGGCTGCAAAGGTATGACCGTCCATTGCTTTGCACTGAATACATGGCGCGCGGTAATAAGAGCACATTCGAGGGGACGCTACCGATTGCAAAGAAATATGATGTTGCGGCAATTAATTGGGGACTTGTAGCCGGCAAGACGCAAACCTTTCTACCCTGGGATTCGTGGCAGAAGCCTTATATCGATCGCGAGCCAGCAGTTTGGTTTCACGAAGTGTTTCGCACAGATGGAACGCCGTACCGGAATGAAGAAGTTGAATTGATCAAACAATTGACAAAGCGTGATCCTGCGGGTCTTCACGATTAGTCTCGAAACTGGGAGAGCATAAAATGATTCTTGTAACCGGAGGGGCCGGATACATTGGTGGTGTTACTGCTGAGATATTATTGGCTCGCGGTGAAGAGGTTGTAATTCTTGACAACCTTTCGCGCGGTCATCGACTGGGTTTACTTGCAAAAGTGCCTTTCTATGAAGGTGACATCGGTGATCGGCAACTAATCAAGCGAATTACCTCCGAGCATCAAATTGAGGCATGCATCCACTTTGCGGCACTTGCCTATGTTGGCGAATCTGTTTCGGACCCTGCGCATTATTTTCGAAACAATGTAGAGCAGGGAATCGCTTTACTTGATGGATTGCTGGAAGCAAACGTAAAGCGTCTGGTTTTCTCATCGACCTGCGCAACTTATGGAGAACCGCAGCGCGTACCGATTTCGGAAGATCACCCGCAGAATCCTACCAACCCGTACGGCTGGTCGAAGCTCTTTATGGAGCGAATTATGGAAAGCTACGACAACGCCTATGGATTGAAGTTTGTTGCATTGCGGTACTTCAATGCTTGCGGCGCTGCCGGTGACTTGGGAGAAGATCACTATCCTGAAACTCACCTGGTCCCCAACGTATTGAAGGCTGCGCTTGGAAAACTTCCCCACGTCTCGGTGTTTGGTAACGACTACCCAACTCCCGACGGCACTCCGATACGAGACTATATACATGTCTCCGATCTGGGAGATGCACACGTGCGTGCACTAAATCATTTACGATCAGGAGGAAAGTCAGAGCGAATCAACCTGGGTAATGGTCAGGGTTATTCTGTTTTAGAAGTTATAGAAACCGCGAAACTTGTCTCGGGCAGACCGATTCCGATTCAGTTTGAACCTCCGCGTGCGGGAGATCCTTCTAGGCTTATTGCGGATGCGCGATATGCTCGCGAGCGGTTGGGCTGGGAGCCTCGTTTGCCAGAGCTCAAGTCGATCCTCGAAACTGATTGGAACTGGCGTCTTAAACATCCCGATGGATATTGAGTGGTGAGTCCATCTGACCACGTGGGCAATTTGAAGCGTGGTCACTTCCAGAGTTCGAAAAAAACGCAAAGCCTGGAACTCGCGCCCAGGCTTTTACGTTCTGCCCCCGCAGTCGGACTGCTTACCAACCAACTACCAAGCATTCCTACTGCTTACCGCTCACTGCATCGTTAATTACTTGTACTGCTTACTTCCTTCTACCAACTTACTGCCTCCTGCCACTGCCTCCTGCCACTGCTTACTGCTACCGCCCACTAACGAACGACAACCGATTATTTACCGTTAATTCCTCATAGTGAGTTGCTACTACGCGACCAAGTGTGTCTTTCACAATTCGTGTCCTGCTGAAGAAGCCAGGTCTTCGCACTTCGATTTCAGGTTCAAAGATCAAATCGCCTTGAACCGGTCGGCGTCTATTTTCAATACCAAACAAATGCAACGGGGAGTTTTTTCTACCTTCGGAGAGACGCTGCGCATACCGTGTATTCACCGCTAAGTTCCTGCGGCCCGCTAGATATCGATCAAGAAAATAGAAACTAATTAATCCGCTGACGCCCAGTGCCAGGATGATGATGATTTCAGGATTACTAAACATCTCAGTTACCTCTTAGTGACCGGTCTGATCTTCTTCCGTCAAGATCTGAACGCTATGAGCATCAATCGTCAGTTTGCCACCAATCATGTTTGCGCGTCCGGTCACCGCAACCTGACGCACATCAGACCTAATCAAAGCGTTTCTTTCTGCCTTCGATAATTGTCCTAACTTTACGACCACCATCTTTTTGGTATTCGAATCAAATAACTCCATGCTCTTAGAGTTTGCGTGGATAGCGATAACGCGTGCCTTGACTTGGACGATTTGGGACTCAAAAGCACTTGGGTTGGTTAAATAGTCTGCACTGTTAACTTTGTCGTTAAGACCGTCGGCCAACGCCAAACCGGATAGTGAGATAACGATCAGGAATAAAAGGGACAATGAAAATAGGCGTTGCATGATTAACTCCTTGTGGCGTTGTGCCGATGTGAATGTCAATAACTCACTACAAAGGCAGGATACAGAGAGTTGTGAGGGCTGAAAATTGGCTGTTAGTGCGGTCAACCTGTACTTTGGTGCAATAGAAAACGCTACTTGACACCCCACTCCACGCTTCCTAATATCATCGGCACGCGTGTGGGGCAGTAGCTCAGTTTGGCAGAGCGCCGCGTTCGCAATGCGGAGGTCAGGGGTTCGATCCCCCTCTGCTCCACCACTTAACTCCCTCCTCTTCGATCACTTACAAGAAACTAACAAATTAGAGACTGAATACTTCTAAATAAAGTAGGACCGCACGGGGTCTCAAGAACGTTGTCTTCGTCCTTCTCGCCTAAGCTGAGGGGCTTATTACTTACTGTAGAACGGCGTTAGAGATCAGAACCACATCGCTTGTCTCGACGTTGCGGATGAAGGCGAGTGAACGGCCGTCGGACGACCAGTCGAAAGCAATGATTTGCTCGGCCTTTAAGTCGGTGAGACGTTTCGGCTGGTCTCCGTTGAGCGGTTGGACCCAGATGTCAGAAAGGCCACCGGGGTTACTAGCGTAGGCGATTGATTGACGATCGGGAGACCAGCGGACAAATCTCCATGTTAACGTGGGTGGGAAGTCGAATCGCTTTAAAGGCGGTCCGCCTTCGGATGACACGACGCCGATTCTCCAGCGCAACGCCTCAGGGTCAAGATAGTAGTACGCGATCATTTTGCCGTCGGACGAGACGGCAGGACCGCGCGCGCGCGTCTCCGTCAACTGGATCGGTTGTCCGCCCTCCGTCGGAACTTTCCACAATCTCGCCTCATTTTCGCCGGCTTGGTAAACGACCCATCTACCGTCGGGTGTTGAATGCGGATAGAATTCGCCGTCTCCGGAAGTCAATTGCTTGAGGTTATTGCCATCAGAGTCCGCCCGCCAGATGTTGAACTGCCCCGCGCGGTCGGAAGCGAAGAAGATATAACGACCATCGGCTGAGACGCTTAGACCATGGTTCACGCGCGCGCCAGCCGTAAGCTGTTTCGGATTCGACCCGTCAGCGTTCATCACCCAGATTTCGGAACTCTCGCCAGCGTTTGAACGGTAAACAATCCGCCTGTCAGGAGTCCACGCCATCTCCTGAATCCAGCCTACCTCAGAAGCGATCTGCCTCGGTTGGCCTCCCTCTCCTTCGGGTGCCACCCAGATGTTTGAAACGGAATGGTCCTGCACCGCAGCGAGCTTGCCCGAATCCCTTGTGACGCTCAGGTCCAGGTAGTCGTTCAAGTCGTGAGTCACGCGTCTGGCCTCGCCGTTCTCGGTGGAGATATGCCACACCTGAACCGGGGCGGCCGCGCTCTCGCTCGCAGTCAAAAGCAGTCCGCTTCCGTCACGGAGCCAAACCGGTTGCCCAACGTAGTTCCAACGTTTGGATGTTAGAGGCGTCTGCGATCCGTCAGCGATCCTCAAGCCGACCACAGTCTCGTATTGGCCACGTTCGTCACTAAGTCTGACCTGGCAAGCGATCATCTTTGCATCAGGCGACCATGCGGGGGCGTTCCAATCAACTCGAAAGAACTCCGGCTGACGGCGAGTCGCGAGCGCTCGCTCGTTCGTGCCGTCGGGATTCGCCACCATGAGGCGACTCCCATCGCCCTGTTTTCGCACAAACGTTATTTTAGTGCCATCAGGTGAGAAGCCGACTGGGCCCACGTCATAGGCGGCCATGCTCGATGGACCACCCAGCACGGGCACACGGTAGAGTGCGGTATGCCCTTTGTCTCGATCTAGCGTGAGGTAGTAAATCGAGTCGCCATCCGGCGCAAAAGTAACGGAGACGTATTCTGTTGCGGCGGGTCCGGCGATACGCACGCTACTCGGCGCAGCGACATGGCTGACCCAGAGGCTGTCTCCTTCCGTCCCTACCGTCACCTGAGCCACATACTTGCCGTCAGGCGAGATGGCAGCGTGCTTGATTTTGCCGCTAGTGGTGTGCCTTGAAACGTTGATTTCGCCGAACGGAATTGCCGCCTTGTTGCGCGATGTGCGCTGACTAATGAGCTGATAGATTCCGAAACCACATGCGGCGGCCACAACGATCAAGCCAGCGACTGCCAGCGACCTTGCCGAGAGATACGATCGCTGTTTGCTGATTGTTGATTGATGATTGAGAGACAGTTTCTCACTGCCGTCTGCGCCGTATGTTCTTTCGCGCGTGGCTTCCGGAAGAGTCTCACCAGTCAACTCCGCAATGAGCAATCTGGTAGCTGCACTCTCCGAGCCCACCTCTTCCTCTTCTTCAACTGTTATGCTCGTGCTTTCGTGCACCACAAGTTCATCAAACATCGCGCGGACACCAGCGACAAACTGATAACCCTCGCCAGGTATTGTCACGATGTACTCATGGCGGTGCGGGTCGTCGCCGAGCGCCTTTCGCAGGCTGGAGATGTTGAAGGTTAGGTTCCCCTCCTCCACCGCTGTGTTTGGCCAGACGCGCTTCATCAACTCGTCCTTCTCCACGACCTGGCCGCAATTCCCAACCAGCACCAAAAGCGTGTCAAAGGCTTTCGGCTTGAGCGGCACGATTTCGCCCTCGCGCAAGAGCAGACGCTTCTGCGCGTCGAGGCGGAAAGGTCCAAACTCGTAAAGGTATTGATTCTGCTCGCTTGCCACCGCGTTAAGAAGTTCTAAGAAATTCTACGGAGCCAATAAAGGACTTCTCCGGCGCTTGCTCAGTATCGTGCGCCGCGAACCGAAAAACAGGCGGGGGGAAGTCATTGAAATCGGGCTCATTCTAGCGTCCCGCGAAGAGGAACAAAAGAGGCAGCGAGCGGCTCCGGTTTTTCCGCCGTCGCCGAGGTCCTGCTAAATCATGGACAAGCCGAAGCGCGTCAGAAGAGTGACCGTCAAGACCGAGCGCACCTACGTTTTCAGGAGCAAGGACAGCGTGCGAATTCAGTGGTGCGCGGAATGTGATGCGGAGGTTGGGATGTTGAGTGTGGAAGGAGCGGCACGGGAGAACGGCGTAAGCGAGTTAACGATATACAAACTCGTGGAGGAACGCGCGCTGCACTTTAGCGAAGACGCCGAGGGCCGCGTGCAGGTTTGTCTCAACTCTTTAAGGCGATGACCAGTGGGAACACTTATGAAATCGCCCCCGGCGCTCGTCATCAGAGTGGGCGAAAGCAGTGAAGGATGACAATCGAATCATGAATATAAAGACCAAATTCTTTTGTTGGCACGGGCAAGTCTTCGCGTTTGTCTTTTTGCTCTTACTCTTCCAGCAAACCGCCCTTTCACAAGTCACTGCTCTTACCTATCAAGGCAAGTTGACTGATAACGGCAATCCCGCAAATGGAAGTTACGATTTGCAGTTTGCTCTTTTTGATAACCTGACGGGTGGGACTCAAATTGGCTCAACGTTGACACACGCGGGCACCAACGTGGCTGCTGGCATCTTCACCGTACAGCTCGATTTTGGTGTCAGTGCTTTTCCCGGCGCGAGTCGATTTCTGGAAATTGGTGTGCGTCCCGCGAGCACTGGCAGCTTCACGATTCTTTCTCCGAGACAACGGATCAGTTCGACGCCTTACGCGATTCGCACGGTCAGTGCAGCAACTGCCGACACGGCAACCAACTCAACTCAACTCGGCGGCGTGGCGGCAAGTCAATACGTGCAGACGAATGATTCACGACTTTCTGACTCGCGCGCTCCCACTCCTGGGTCTGCGAATTACATCCAGAATGGGACCACGGCGCAAAGTGCGAACTTCAACATCGGCGGCAACGGCACAGTGGGCGGAAATCTCGGTATCGGCACGAACAACCCGACCAGCAGAGTCGAAATTGCCGATCGGAACGGGTTGGCTATCACTGGCGTCGAGCCTTTTCTGACGTTGCGCGATACCGCCTCGAACGGCAAGCGGAGCATAATCTCTGCGGAAAATGGCAACTTCAGTTTTCATCCTGAAAGCTTCATCGGAGGAGTGCCGGCGGTAATTATTAAGGACAGCGGCAAGGTCGGGATTGGAACGTCCGGACCGAGTAGCCGCCTGTCCGTGGGCGCAAGCGACTGTAATAGTGCGGATATATTTTGGGGCAAACCAGGCGGCGCATGTGGAAATGTGCTCTCCGTAAGTACAGATGGCTCCGCAATTAATCTGATCCATGGATTTGGCCCTTTTGGAACAGTCATGCAAGTCCGGCCCGACGGCTCGGTCCTGACAAACGGCAGTATGGGTGTTGGTACATTAAGTCCGGCCCGTTTGTTTCACGTCAATGGCAGAGCGCGGGTCGGATCGATCCCACTTGAAATTTCTGCCGCAACAGTTTGTTTCAATTCCTCTGGCGACCTGCTGCAATGCGGCATGTCAAGCTTACGATTTAAGACCAATGTCGCGCGGTTCACTAATGGTCTCGATATCGTTCGCCGGCTCAAGCCGATCAGTTTTGATTGGAAGGATGGCAGCGGACACGACATTGGTCTTGGCGCAGAAGACGTTGCCAAAGTCGACCCCTCATTCACTTTCATTGATAAGAAGGGCGAAGTAGCAGGTGTCAAATACGAGCGCCTGAACATCCTCCTCATCAACGCCGTCAAAGAACAACAGAAGCAAATCGAAAGGCTGAGCGCGCGCCTGAGAGTGCTCGAGAAGAACCGTCGCAGGAGAGCGGCCATCCGTTAGGCGTGCGTTGATCTGAGCGACCGAAAAAATTGAATTGACGAGGAACTCATGAAAAGCAGGACACGATTCTTTTATTGGCACAGGCGAGTCTTCGCGTTTGTGTTTTTACTCTTCCAGCAAACCGCCCTTTCACAAGGTACCGCCTTCACCTACCAGGGCAAACTCACCGATGGCGGGATTCCGGCCAACAACACCTACGATTTGCAATTCAAACTCTTGACTCATGAACAGATGTTCGAAACGGCAGGATACTGGCGAATGAGAGCTACACCCCGTAGTGTCGACTTTGTTGTTGTTCTGCTCCTCATCAATGCCATCAAGGAATAGCAACAGTAGATCGCGCGACTGAAGGCGCATACACCGGCAGAACAAACGCTCCTCGAGAAGGGGCCCATTGAAACAACGAAGGCTTTAAGGAGGAAATGCAAAAATGGTCGCATCAAACACAACGATCCGGGAGAACAGACACGTCGTGGACCTGCTGTACATACCGTGGGTCGATAAGACGATTGCGGTGATCGCGATCATACCGAATGCGATTGGTCTCTATTGGCGTTTCACGGACAATAGACTGAATTTTGTTCGCGTGGTCGCGAGTATTCAAGTCTTTCTCCTAATCATCACCATGATCATTCGCCGGACGCCCCTCCGCGTAACGCCGAACCCATGGTTCTGGTTACTGGCTTTTGTTGCGACCTATGGCATGTTTGTCTTTGCTGCCTTCGGTCAAACCGGAGTCGCGTTGGTTCCAACCATTATTCCGGATGTAATAGCGATCACATCCGCCGCCGTCGCCATCTACGCCCGGCTGAGCCTTGGCCGCAGCATCGGGTTTGTTCCCGCCAATCGCGGCATCATGACGGGAGGGGCGTATAGGTTTGTCCGGCACCCGATCTATACCGCGCTTTTTCTGACGCTGGCGGCTCTCACTCTGCGCTCATTTACACCGATCAATCTAGCCGGGGCGCTGACCATATTCACGCTGTTTGTGGTTAAGAGCGTTGTCGAAGAGCGATTTTTGAGTGAGGAAAAACATTACGTTGAGTATATGAAAAAAGTTAGGTGGCGATGGCTACCAGGAATTGCATAAACCTATTCTTGTCAGACATCGAGTTTCTTTGGTCCAGAAAAGTGGAGGCGGCAATGAAAAGAATAGCCCCTAGTCATCCAAAGATTATTGGCGCTGTAATTATCGTAGCGCTCGTCGCCTGCGCAGCCCGCGGACAGGGGACAACTTTCACTTACCAGGGTCGGCTGAGCGAGGCAGGAAACCCGGCCAATGGCGCGTACGAAATGCAGTTTAAAATTTTCGATACGGCTACCGTTGGTACGGGCACGCAACAAGGGGCCACCATCAACAATTCATCCGTGCTGGTAACGAACGGTAGTTTCACAGTAGCACTCGACTTCGGTGCCAGCATCTTTGACGGCTCAAACCGTTTTCTTGAATTGGGTGTGCGTCCGGCGGGCAATCCCAACCCGCACACGATACTCGCGCCGCGCGCCGCGATTACCGCAACTCCCTACGCAATCCGCAGTCTGACCTCAGGCAACGCCACGCAACTCGGCGGGCTAGGGGCGAGCGGCTTTATCCAAAACACGACTTCACCCCAGACTGCCGATTTCAACATCTCCGGTGACGGCTCAATTGGCGGCAACCTGACTGTCATCGGGACGCTTTCGCTTAACATCGTGAATGCACAGACGCAATTCAACCTGGGCGGCCTGCGCATTTTAAAGGCTAATACTGGCAATCTCTTTGTGGGTCAAGACACGGGAACGGTAGGTGTTTTCAACACTTTTGTCGGGAATTTCGCTGGGCATGACAACACCGGCTGCTGCAACACCTTCTTAGGCGCACAAACTGGTCAAAATAATACAACCGGCAGCAACAACATCTTCCTGGGCGGCAGTGCTGGGTTCGCAAACACCACTGGCTCGCGCAACACTTATGTCGGTGAATTTGCCGGCCGCAATGGCAACGCAGGCAGTGACAACGCCTTCTTCGGATGGAGCGCCGGATTTAACAACGCAGCCATCAACAACGCCTTTTTTGGCTCTCACGCCGGAGAGAAAAATACGACGGCTACCAACAACTCCTTCTTTGGTACGTCGGCTGGCCAATCGACGACATTAGGTGGTGGGAACTCGTTTTTCGGTTCATTCGCCGGTAGTACCAATGTGGAAGGCGATCTTAATGCTTTCTTCGGCTATCTAGCAGGATTGAACAACAAAGTCAGTCATAACTCTTTCTTTGGCTACGCGGCGGGTTTCAACAACACCACGGGCGCTTTCAACTCCTTCTTCGGGCGTGCGACTGGCCTCTCAAACACGACGGGCAGCTTCAACGCTTTTTACGGCGTGGGCGCGGGCGAGAACAATACGACGGGTAGCAGTAACACTTTCATCGGCACGAATGCGGGCACGGCCAACACAACCGCGAGCGACAATTCGTTTTTCGGGCGCGAAGCCGGCTTCTCAAATCAAACTGGCACGAACAATGCTTTTTTTGGGCGGGCGGCGGGTTTCGCCAACAATGCCACGGCGAATTCATTTTTCGGGGCTTTGGCTGGTGCGGCAAATACCCTGGGCCCATTCAATTCCTTCTTCGGTGCTGGCGCGGGACAGGCGAACGTGTCAGGTGCATCGAATGCTTTCTTTGGAGCCACCACAGGTAACGAAAATACAAGTGGCAGCTTTAACACCTTTCTCGGTAGCGCGGCTGGCGCACATAACACGACGGGAGGACACAACGCCTTCGTCGGCTACTTCGCTGGTTTCAACAATACTACAAGCAGCGATAACTCCTATTTCGGTTCTGAGGCAGGACTTACAAATCAAACTGGCATAAACAACGCTTTCTTCGGACGCAAAGCCGGTTACGCCAATACGGCGGGCTTTAACTCTTTCTTCGGCGCGTTTGCAGGACAAAACAATTCCCTCGGTAATAGCAATGCCTTCTTTGGAACCAACGCCGGACTAGAAAACACGGAAGGATTTCAAAATTCGTTTTTTGGCAAGGATGCGGGCAAAGCGAATGTCACGGGATTTAACAATGCTTTCTTCGGAGCATTTGCTGGAATGACAACGACGGGAGTCGAAAATGCTTTTTTCGGCACTGGCGCAGGCTCCGTAAATGTCATGGGAAGTAGAAACGCTTTTTTCGGCGACGGGGCTGGGAATACTAATACGACCGGCAACGGCAACACCATCATTGGCGCAGCGGCGAATGTTGGTGCTGCCAACCTTACCAACGCCACTGCGATCGGTGCAGATGCAATCGTCTCGCAGAGCAACTCGCTCGTACTCGGCAACAACGTCAAGGTCGGCATCGGCACCAGCACGCCCAGCTCGAAACTCACCGTTGTTGGCCTAATCGAATCAACTACCGGTGGCGTCAAGTTCCCTGACGGCACGATTCAGACCACCGCCACGATGAGCGGCGCAAGCCTTACCGTGAGAGAAGAAGATGGCACGCCCACGGTTGCAAATGTGTCTGAGCTTCGCGTTTCGAACGGGACGCTGGTGAACAATGGGTCTGGCTCGGTCTCAATCACGACCGGGGGTAGCACTATCAACGCCATCTTGAATCAAACAACCCCACAGACCGGCGCGAACTTCAACATTGATGGCAACGGAACGGTCGGCGGCACGCTCACGACCAATAACATGCACGCTACCGGCAGCGGCTTTGTCCTCGGCAACTTCGGTATCGGTACGGCTGCGCCGAAAGCGAAACTGGACGTAACGGGCGGCAACATTCTGATTGACTCACCCGGGAAGGGGGTCATTCTGAAATCGCCCGATGGCAACACCTGCCGCGTGCTGACAGTCAATGACGCCGGGGCCTTCTCCTTAACTGCAATTGCGTGTCCGTAAGCGAACGGTTTTCTATTGAATGGTAGCGACTTATGTTGCAGATAAAACGCGACAAAACTTTCGTCATTTTATTTCCAGGGCTGTTCTTATTGACCTTGCCGCTCATCTGCACAGCCCAGTCGAAAATTGCGTCCCGGCCTACGCCCGTAGTTCCATCAGCTAACACTGCACCTGCCACTACGCCTACTGCCCAGGCGGTTGCATACACCGATGCCGTTCTACCTGGTTCGGCGTTCGCGGGTGTAGTGCCTGGACCAAACGGCAAGTTTTACGGCGTCACCTACGACGGCGGCACGTCGAATAAAGGAGCGCTCTACCGGTTTGACCCCGCGACGTTTTCGGTGACGACAATCCACAGCTTCAACGGGGCGGGCGATGGTGATACCCCTTATGGCGAACTAAGCTTCGATCCCGGCAGCGGGAAGCTCTACGGCACGACTGAGGGCGGAGGGCCCTTAGACGTCGGGACGATCTTCGAGTTAACTGGCTCGACGCTGACAACCCTCAAGTCAGACTTCGCTGGTTTTTCCGCCCCGCAAGGCGCTCTCGTAAAGTCGGGCGGGTTCATCTATGGCTCGCTGGCCAGACCGAATGGCGCGGTTTTTAGGATGGCGCCAGACGGGAGTGGCTTCACCATTATTCACGCTTTCTCGGATTTCTCTGCGTTGCCCCAGTCGCTGACGCTCGGCGCGGACGGCAAGCTGTACGGAGTCACGATTTTCGGCGGCGTTGTGTGCGAACCTTCAAGTCCGATCTTAGGCTGCGGGACGATTTTCCGGCTGAAACCAGTTTTACCTGGGGACTTGAACGAGCAGTTCGAGACGCTTTATCAGTTTCAGTTCGCAACTTCCCCTAACCGCTCCAACTATCCTCAAGGGAACTTGATCTATAGCGTGGACGGGATGCTTTACGGTGCGACGCACCACAACCTTTTTCGGCTTAACCCAAACAATCCGAGCACAACATTTCAATTCATCTGGACGGCTGGAGGCGGAGTCTCTCTGTCGGTGATCGAGGGCGCCGATGGCCGCCTTTACGCCGCCGATTACGGTGGTGGGACGAACGGAGCGGGACAGATCTTCTCTTTGAACAAGGACGGCACTGATGTCAGTGTCCTGCATAACTTCTCATTTACAACCGGTTCTAAAAGCTACGGACCTTACGGCCGGCTATATCGCGACGTCGCAGGTACGATTTTTGGTACCACCGAGTACACCAACAATACGACATCCGCTGGTGTCGTTTTCTCCCTCTCAGGTACTTCAGATCCGCCACCAAAGCTGAAAGTTTCAGGCGGCGATATTCTGGTCGGCTCGCCCGGCCAAGGCATCATTTTGAAATCCCCAAGCGGCACAACCTGCAAACTGCTTTCGATAGACAACGCGGGTGCAATGGTGCTGACAGCTCTTGGTTGTCCCTAAAACGGAATTCAGCTCAACTGGGAAGACTGGGATCGATCCGATACGAGCTGCTAACGCGGATCTGAAAGCCCGCATACGCGCGGTGGAGAAGAGGTTGAGGATCAAGTGGGAGTCGCCGCCGGTGACAGGGGTGAGACAACGGGAGGCAGTCAGATCCGTTGCGGTCAGCACGACAGAGGCACGCAAATGAAACACAAGAGCAGATCGATTCGAACTAATCCCATCACGGCGATCCTCATTGCCCTTCCGCTACTGGTCTCATCAGCTATTGCATTGCGTGTTGTCAAACGAATAGATCCAAAATCAAAGTCATCTGTTGAAACCAGCTTATACAACCATTCGGAGAGCAAACGAGAAAAGGTTAACCCCAACGCTGCGCAGGACTCCCTATCACAGCAGCAGACTAGCGGCCAGTTCGATCTATCTCGCAACGTAATCGCGGGCGGTGGAGGCACAAGTGCGGCTGGCAACTTTAGAATAGATGGAACCGTGAGCGAGGTCAGTGCTTCAAATACACAGAGCGGTGGTTCGTTCACCGTGGCTGGTGGCTTCTGGAATACGCTTCAGGAAACCGCAACACCAACGCCAACTCCTACACCAACGCCAACTCCTACACCAACGCCAACTCCTACACCGACACCGACGCCTCCTGCTAGCGTTGTGCAGTTCAGCGCATCCAACCACGTCATTCAGGAAGACTGCACTGGTGTCACAATAACCGTGAATCGCATCGGCGACACATCCAGCGCGGCGAGTGTCGACTACTTTACCTCCAACATCACCGCAACCGATCGTCGCGATTACATCACAGCGTTTGGCAAACTTCAGTTTGCTTCGGGCGAGAATTCCAAAACCTTCGTTGTCCTCATCAACGAAGATTCTTACAGCGAAGGTAACGAGACCTTCAACGTCAACCTCGGTAATCCTTCGGGTGCAACTCTAGGTGCGCCGTCCATAGCCAACGTAACCATCACCGACGACACAGTCGAACCTGCAACAAACGTAATTGACGATCCGAGTTCGTATGTTTGTCAGCACTACCACGACTTTCTCAATCGCCAACCGGACCCTGGCGGTCTGGCTTTCTGGACCAATGAAATAACTTCCTGTGGTAGTAATCAGGGGTGCATTGAGGTCAAGCGGATCCATGTCTCGGCGGCATTCTTCTTATCTATTGAGTTTCAGAATACTGGTTATCTGGTTGAACGGTTTTACAAAGCCGCCTACGGTGACGGTACCGGGCAGTCTATTCTTACCAATCCGCATCAGCTTCCGGTACCGGTAATTCGCTTCAGTGAATTCCTGTCAGACACTCAGCAAATCGGTTTGGGTGTGGTAGTGGGACAAGCCAACTGGGAGCAACAACTTGAAAATAACAAACGAGCTTTTGCCGCTGAGTTTGTGGAGCGTTCGAGATTTACGTCCACACTTCCACCAGCGATGACTGCCGCGCAGTTCGTGGATGCGCTGAACGCCAATGCAGGTAATCCGCTGTCTTCGTCTGAACGAAGTCAGTTGATCAACGAACTCACGAATGGTTCAAAAACGCGTGCGCAAGTTCTACGCTCTGTGGCCGAGGATTCCGACTTGAACAACGCCGAATTCAACCGGGCCTTTGTGCTAATGCAGTTCATCGGCTACTTGAGGCGCAATCCAAATGATCCGCAGGATACAGACTACACGGGTTACGATTTCTGGCTCACGAAGTTGAACCAATTCAACGGCAGTTTCATCAATGCAGAGATGGTCAAGGCGTTTCTCGTCTCGGCCGAGTACCGCTCGCGTTTTGGACAGCCATAATCGGCGTGCGCGACGGCCACGCGAGCCTCAGCCGACGGATGGGATGGGCAGGCAAGAGTAGCTTCTCTGGACTCGTCTGTTCTAATCGAAGTCTCAGAGAACACTTGAGTCAGTGAGGTGTTCCGCCGGTGAAGCTGTTTTTCCAGCCGTAACTCCTGACACCAAACAATGTGACCAAGAAAGTGACCATTAAGAGACACAAGAATATGTGAATACGCCTCACGTTCCATGCTCTCCAGCCATGTTCCTTATGGGCCGTCGAGGTGGAGTCTTCTTGAGCAACCTGAGCGTTAAGCTTTGTTTTCGAAGTTTCGAGAATATTCTCCAGATTCGCTACGGCCCTGTCCTCAACAATGTCACGCTTAAACTTACCGAACATGCCACCGAGGCCATCAGTTCTCGAGCGATTCTCGTAAATCAAATATGAGCCGACCCTCGCACTTGGATAAGTCACAAAAGCAGTTACGGCAAGCGAAGAGTCAAAGTAGTGGCTCGCATAAATCTGATTCGAGGTAATTAGTACTTGTGGCCCGGTCTCCTGATTACGACGGTAGACCATGATGTGATTGATAGCAATCACTGGCTTTAGACCAAACTTGATCTTGGACCACACGATTGCGCTCTCAACCATGGTTAATCCAAGGTTTTGAGCGCTACTCTGATCTAGTCGAAATCCGGGAAGCAGATTGTTAACGTAAGTTGACTCGGCCCTAAGAGTTAGTTGATCTTCAACCAGGCTAAGCTCTTTCGATTTGTCATGGTATTTGATCAGCGCTGCTTCTCCTCGTGCGACGTAGTCAGTCACATAATCAAGTAGCATTTGTTTGAGTAGTTGGGTTGCCTGCATCCGATAGTCCGAAGCTCCCCAATCTATCTCCCTGTGGAGGCGCTCGATCATCTCTGCCGAAAGTTTCAGTTTGCAATCTCCAACGACGCATTCTTTTAAGTCTTCGAGATCACGATCTTCGAAGGTAAGAGTCCGTAAATCAGCGGTCGTCGGCACTTCACTAAATCGACCGATTTCGAGAATGGCCGGATTAACCTTTTGAGTCATGCTCTCACGGTAAGCCTCGAGAAAGACCTCAGCTGGTATTTGGAGTTTAACCAATCCGCAAACAGCAACTTCTCTCTTATCTGCGGCGGGCAAGAGTCGCACAACGCCCTGACCTTCTTCCAATCCGCCGAAATCAGTCTCCTCAAACGATGCTTTGTCACGTAAGAAGTTCTCAAATTTTGCAAATGAATCCTGGGCCAAACCGATGTTTGTCCCAAGCCAGACCGTTGCGCCAAAGGCAATCAGCGCTAAAAGTGCGTGACAACGCTTCCGCATGATTCGATTCCTGTAAGCCTTTAAGAAGGACACTATTTTCAACCCCACATGACTTCTTTCGTTACACAAAGAGGTCATAAATTTTGGACCGCATAAGTTGTGCCAGTAGGTAGGGGATGTTCGACAGGGGGACTGGCTTCAGGAATGTTTGGTTGAGTGGACATGGTG
>JBKPQV010000559.1:0-8600 GCA_046734235.1 Acidobacteriota bacterium | reverse complement strand
ACACTGAAGAACTACGCAGTATTGTTGGGACCACAGAGGGCCTCACATGCAAATGCGTTCAGGCTCTATGATGATGCTGGAGCAGTGCAGGCATTCGGCAGTGATTGGGGCGTATTCGATTTCGCGCCGCTAAAAGGGATTTATGTGGCCGTGAACCGCAGTACGCCGGAAGGAACACCTAAGGGGGGATGGTATCCGCAAAATCGAATCAGCGTTGAGGCAGCGCTCCGCCACTACACAATCGATGGCGCCTACGCAAATTTCGATGAACACATTCGCGGATCGTTGACGCCGGGCAAGCTTGCTGACCTCGTGGTGCTTTCGCAGGATCTGCTAACGATTCAACCATCAGAGATTCTAAAAACCAAGGTGTTGCTGACGGTAATGGGGGGACGGGATACCTACCGGAATAAAGACTTACAATAACGAAGCCTTTGAGTCTCGTCGCCGTCGTCTAACAAAGTAAAGTAATACGCCACCGCCAATCACTCCAATGACAATCAATGCCTGACGCGGATCTGCCGTCTCACCAGTGACACTTGTGATCACCAGAAGGGTGCCGCAAGAGATCGGTGCGACTGCGACTAGAATGACTCCGAGCCAGCCGCCGGGAATGCGAAATGGTCGCGCCAACCCTGGCGCTCTCACGCGAAGTGCTATCAGCGCTGCAAATTCAAGCGATAGCGCAGCTGAGTACAGGAGCACATCGATTAGCACCAGCTTACCGAACGATAACGCGGCGAAAACCCCAGCGACGATGCAAGCTGCAAGTAGAGAAATTACCGGCACACCCGTGTTTTTCGAGACATGTTTGAGTGGAGAAGGCATCCAGCCAGCGAGTGCCATCGCATAAGGCAAACGTGAAACATACAGAAGCTGTCCGTTGAATAAGGACCAGGTAGCGAGAAGAGCTGCACTCGCCACTATTGAGCCAAGGAGATCACCTCCTATCAGTCTAGCGATCTCGGGCCAGCCCTTTGCCTCGCTCCAAACCGTCGGGTCGGTCGTGACTCCAATACCCGCCACTGTCGGGATCAGATAGGCTGCTACAGTTAATACCAGAGCTACCGCGATCGCCCTCGGATAATTACGCTGCGGATCATTTACTTCTCCCGCAAACGTCGACACATTGTCCCAGGCCATGTAATTCCACATGACCGTTGACAGACCCAATACCAGTAGACTGGCATCCCGGTTATGAGCAATGTCCTGAGCAATTGCTGAAATGGCCCGACCGGCGTTCCCTTTGTGAACTAACGCGCCAATCACAATTGCCGAAAAAGACAGAACCAGCAGGATGAGATTTAATGTCGAGCTTTGTCCCACGCGTCGCGCACCACGAGAGTTAACAGCAAAAGCAACCGCTATAACTGCTACAGCGATGCCCCAGCGCAGGAGCCACGTACTCCACGAAGCAGAGCCCTGATCATTCAGCTGCAATGACGGGAAGAAATAAGAGAAGTAGTTGACAAACAAGACGGGAAAGACCGCCAGATCTACCACCATGTAGCAGATGGTCCACCATCCTTCCTGGAAGGCCCAGAAATCTCCGAGCGCAGTGCGGACCCAAACATAATAGCCGCCATCCGCAGGCATCGCGCTCGATAGTTCCGCTACCATCAGAGCAATTGGCAGACTCCAGAAGACCGGTGTTAGGAGAATAAGGATGAAAGCCCAACCTGGACCAACGGCCCCTACCAGAGGCTCCAGTCCATAAGCGCCGCCACACACAATGAAGAAGATCGTGCCAATGAGTGGGATGAAGTTTAGACGTCGCTTTTCTGATATGCGAACTGTGTGAGTTTTTACTTCGATTTGCACTGACATTAGTCGATACTAGTTTGGACCATATAGCTATACCTCATTTAGCGATAACAACGCGCATTGAAAATAACCGCGCGACTTGCATAAAAACGTTAGAAGCGTTAAACAAAATCGAGTCATTGTACCGATGATTCCTGCGACGGCAAGCGACACAGCGAGCCAACGTCCCTGCGTTTTCTTCTCTGCGCCTCGCGCGTTTCTCGGCGTCTCTTGCGTTGAGGGTTTAAGTAGGCATGAACAATTTTTGACGCAGAGACGCTGAGAACGCGGAGACGCAGAGAGTAGGAAGATGCGGAGCCAACACGCATCGGAGGCAAACGGAGCCCGCTATGGGTGATCCAAATTTCCATCTACGGGTCGCACAGTTAAACGACGCACCCGTATTGCATGAGTTGATTGCTGCTTCAGTCCAGGGATTGATGGTACACGCTTATACCGTCAAACAACTGGAAGGTGCCCTTGGCGTATGGTTGGGTTTAGATACACAGTTAATTATCGATGGTACGTATTACGTTATCGAAGTGAATAACCCTGACTCATCAATTGTGGCTTGCGGAGGCTGGAGCCGTCGCAACACACTTTACGGTAGCGATAATCGACCGAATCGCGAAGACACCCTGCTTGACCCGCGCGTAGATGCGGCAAGAATTCGTGCGTTCTTTGTTCACCCCGATTGGAACCGCAGGGGGTTAGGCTCAATCCTCCTTCGCGAATGCGAGAGCGTTGCGAGCTCCGAAGGATTTACGAAACTGGAGTTGGGGGCGACCTTGTCTGGGATACCTCTTTACGAGCGCTACGGATACATTTGTGGAGAAAAAGTTGAGCTGCCTTTGCCAGGTGGCGACTCACTTGCGATTGTGAGAATGGAAAAACGCTTTAACCGTTAATCACTAATTTCAACCAACCTTGAAGCCATTATTATTGGATATCGCAACAACCGATCCTTCGGATCGTAGCGTGGACGTTATCGTTATTGCTCCCTCTGCGATCTTAAACCGAGCTATTGCTTGTCGATGTTCCCATACTGAACCGAAAGACCGGGTAACTCAGAGTCAATAAGACAAGCGCGTAAAGACTCGGATATGGATTGCTGATGATGTAGCCAAAAAATAGAAGCACGGCGAAAACGAGCATCAGCAGCGGCGCGAAAGGATAAGCCCAGGCGCGGAACGGGCGTGGCAGATCAGGTTCACGGCGACGCAGAACAAATAACGAAACGATCAGCATGATTGTGATGACAACCATGAAGAATTGTCCGATTGCTAAGAGCAATTCGAATGTGCCGATAGAAGACAAAACGATGGCGACCAGAGCGGTTATTAGCAATGCAAAAACAGGTGTGCCGCCTTTATTAACTGCGGCAGCCTTTTCCGTAAAGAGTCTGTCCCGTCCCAGGGCGAACATAATGCGGGGCGCCATCATTAATATGGCGTTGATGATTCCGATAAGCGAAAGCAGCGCTAAGATCGTTACTATTTGACCACTAGACGCCCCGAAAATCCGGCTCATCGCGTCAGCGCCAGCCAACTTTGAAGCCGCCAGTTGCGAGATCGGCAACACATTTAACAAGCCCGCGTTGACGAGCAGATAAATAGCGATAATCGCAGCGAGTCCGCCAAAAATCGAGCGCGGAAGACTAGTTGTGGGGTTTCTATTCTCTTCAGAAAAATAGATTGACGAGTACCAACCGTCGTAAGTCCCCAGCACGAGTTGGAAAGCTAAGACAAAAGCAATGAGCGAAAAAGATTTCGCCGTATTGATGGCGACTTGTGTCGCATCCCCTTGACTATGTTGTCCACCGAAAGCGAAACAGGCAACGACAAATCCGAGCAGTGCGCCTGCTTTTAGAGAGCTTGTAAACTTTTGTGTTTCACTTCCTGAGCGTAATCCAAACAGATTCAAGATCGTTACCACAACTATTATTGAGACGCTGAATATAATTCTGCCACCTTTCAGATTAGGCGCGAAAAGTCCGGCGGAGTATTCTCCGAAAACGACACTGATGAAGGAAAGACCCAGAGTGTTATTGAGCCAATCGCTCCAGCCGACCACAAAACCCCCATAGCGTCCAAACGCGCGTTCACCATAAACGTAAAACCCACCAGCCTTTGGAATCATCGTCGCGAGTTCGGTTAGATAATTTGCACCGAGCAAGCAATAAAGTCCTCCGAGCAGCCAGGCGAGCATCATCATCCAAACTGATCCGAGTTGAGCGGCTACACCGCCGGGATTCCTAAGAATCCCAACGCCGATTGTTCCTCCGATACTCACGGCGATGCCAAAACCTACACCGAGGATCTTTAATAGGTGGCCTCGTTCGGAGATTTTGGGTTCGATTATGTTTTCGATTGTTGCCATTTTGGGGGTCCTACTTATTTTTCGTGTTATTTCGGGTGGTGCGCGTGGATCGTGTTTTTCTGGGCATTCACGATCCACGCGCTTCACACCAAAAGAAAGGAATGTGTTAGCGCTTAGGTTCTAAAACGATCTCGCGGGCTGTGCGGATGTCGAGGACTTCGCGGATTTGGAGACGGTCTCGATAACCCTGCATTTGTTTCTCGTCATTACCGATGACTGTTTGCGCCAGGTTATCGGCCTTGTCTTCGTTGGCTTCCCTCGTTGCCAAATCCTTGTATTCAGTCATCAGCATGATGTTCCAATCGTTCGAGCCATGCGCCTCGGTAGTGATCACTTTGTAGGAAAGAATCTGGCCATCCTTTTTCAGCGCTTCTTGCTCACGCTTCCAATCACCGGCGATATAATTGAGATAAGCAGTATCCATTCCTGGCTTCATCTTGATAAAGCTGATGGACCATACCGAACCGTTCCGAAACGGCCGATTGACCTGGGCCACTACGACAGCGCTTACAGTTAATACAAGAACGATAAGTGAACTAATCAAAATGCGATTGAGTTTCATGGTTTTTCTCCTCTGGGCTTGGAAGTTAGGACGACTTCTGCTCTCGAAATCTGTGTGCTCTACATGGCTACACGAGATTCGGAGCAAAAAGGTGTCATCGTCCGTGAAGAGTTTTTTTAAGGCAGTGGTGTATAATTCAGCACAACTTCTCGACCCAGATGACGCCAGACCACAACTCGCATCAGATTTCGCTTCTGCTGACTAATTGGAGTAAGGGCGATGATTATGCGCTTGAGCAGCTGATGCCCCTGGTGTATGACGAACTGCGACGGATGGCGAGGAATTACATGCGCCGTCAACCGTCGGGACACACCTTTCAGACTACCGACCTGATTCACGAAGCTTACGTGAAGATTGCTGGCGGTGAGCAGAGGAATTGGCAAAGCCGCAGCCATTTTTTCGGCGTCGCAGCAAAAGCTATGCGGCACATTCTGGTTGATTACGCGCGGTCAAAGCATAATCAGAAGCGTGGTGGTTGGCAGGAAAGAGTGACGCTGGCAGAGAATATGCGCGCGACGAATCAATCGTCCGAAGACATCGTCGCTCTTGATGAAGCATTAAACCGGTTGTCGGCTTTAGATGACCGGAAAGTTCGCGTTGTCGAAATGAAGTTTTTTGCCGGGTTAAAAGTTGCAGAGATCGCTGACGTTTTGAAGGTTTCCCCAGAGACCGTCAAACGCGACTGGAGTTTCGCCCAGACCTGGTTGTTGCGGGAGCTGCAGTGATCTTAGTGTCGGAGTTTGGCAGGTTAATTGCTGATTTCTGATTGCTGATTAAAGGTAGAAGCAATCGACTGTGATGTCTTAAATCAGCAATCACCAATCAGCAATCAGCAATCTTCTGGATGAATCCTGAACAACTAAGACAAATCGAAGATCTCTATCACACTGCGCTCGAACTCGACCCGAGCGACCGTGAAGCTTTTATCGAGAAGAGTTGTGGCGACGATGAAGGCCTGCGTCGAGAACTTGAATCCCTCCTGGCCGTCAAAAGATCCTCAAATAATTTCTTTGATAACCCACCCTTATCGTTAGCAGCTGAGATGTTCGCCCAGAGGGAAAAGAAAGCGAACCTCGCAGGCAAAGAAATAAGTCACTACAAGATCATAAAACTCCTGGGCGCAGGCGGAATGGGCGAGGTCTACCTGGCCGAAGATACCAAACTCCAGCGTCAGATCGCCCTCAAAGTCCTGACCTCGCATTTTGAGAATGACCTTGAGCGAATAAAGCGTTTCAAGACGGAAGCGCGAGCGGTTTCCGCTCTCAATCACCCGAACATCATCACGATTTATTCGATCGAAGAAACCGAAACCGGCAATTTTATTGCAACGGAGTTCATTGAAGGCAAAACCCTACGCGAGCTCATGACCGAAAGACGGCTTTCGTGGCAGGAAGCCGTCAAGATTGCAATTCAAATTACCGGCGCGCTGAAAACGGCCCATTCGGTTGGCATCATTCACCGCGACATCAAGCCCGCTAACATAATGATCCGCCGCGACGGGATCGTAAAAGTATTAGATTTCGGCCTGGCTAAGCTTACCGCGCCTGGATCGAGTGATGGAGAAACTCGGGAACACACCGCGCCCAACCGCATGCTGGGCACAATCAACTACATGTCGCCTGAACAGGTTCTCGGCGAACCAGTTGATGATCGAACTGATATCTTCAGTTTCGGGGTTGTGCTCTACGAAATGCTTTCGGGCGAGATGCCGTTTGCGGGACCAAGCGACGCGGCGATCTATAACGCAACCATAAACAAACTCCAACCGTCTCTCCGCGAATCAAACGCTGAAATTCCGATCGAATTGGACCAACTGGTCAAATGCGCAATGGAAAAAGATCCTGAGGTGCGCTACCAGACTTTTTCAGAATTGCGCGCCGATCTAAAAAGTATTCTGCGCGAATCCCAAACCGGCTCCTTTGACAACGCCGCGACGAGGATAAATGTACGGCCAGTTAAAACTACCGAGGTAAGCGTAATAAAAGAGAGAAGATCCGCTCTCTGGTTAATAGCTCCATTTTTGATCCTGGTCCTGGCTGGTTTTGTTTACTGGAAATATTTTTATGCGCGCAAGTCTGAGGTCAATACCTTTCAATCAATCAAACTAGATGTTTTGACAGCGCACGGATTAGCAAGGTCGGTCGCGATTTCTCCCGACGGAAAATATATAGCCTACGCAAAGGATGAAGACGGAAAACAGAGTCTCTGGCTGCGACAGACCGCAAGTGCGGGTGATACCCAAATCGTTCCGCCTGGTCAAGCCACATATGAGTATTTGAAATTTTCGCGTGACGGAAATTTCCTCTATTTCGTAGGCTCTGAAGGCTCGAATCAACCTTCGTCTCTCTATCAAATTACGACGCTTGGCCGTAATCAACGGAAATTGATTACCGGCGTAGACAGCCAAATCACATTCTCCCCTGAAGGAAACAAGATAGCGTTCATTAGAGTTGCCGATGCCGACAATTCGATAATCATCGCCGATGAAGAGGGTGGTAATGAACGCATCTTAACCACTCGCAAATATCCTAAAGTTTACGGCGATGAAGTTTCGTGGTCGCCAGATGGAAAACTAATCGCTGCTCCCACTCTAACGCGTGGAGCAACCTATGCAGGTGGGATGGCGGTGATTGATGTGAGCACGGGCAACGAAACACCCATTCCTTTGAAGGAAGAAAAATTGCTGCGCATCAGTCAGCTCGCGTGGATGAATGATGGCAAAGGCCTGATTTACATGCCGTACGCGGCCGATATGGGCCAGCGGTATCAAATACGATACGCAGCCTTTCCGAGTGGCGAAATTCAGAATGTGACAAACGATCTCACCAGCTATGAAGATTTCAGTTTGACAACTGACTGCCAAACTATGGTTGCAGTTCAGCGTGAATATTCAATGGGTATCTGGCTAACGCAGGAAAACGATTTTTCCACTGTGGTTGGCATTAATTCGAAAACTGCGGCTGACGACGGTGAACGTGGCGTTGCCTGGACTAAGGATGGAAAGATAGTTTTTGTTTCTAGTGAAGGTGGAGCGCAGAATATTTGGCTAATGGGTGCTGATGGTAGTAATCCAAAGCCTTTAACAACCGACTATAGGGTAGGAAAAATTTTGCCAACACTCTCGATAGGCGGCGACTCGATAACGTTTTCCAGCCGGGCAGTCGATCCTATTACGAAGGAGTTAGTAACAGGTAACACGCTCTTTCAGATGGACGCCGAAGGACACAATGTTCGACGGGTTGTAGAGAGTAATGAAGTTGCCTTTGCGGCAGCGTCGGCAAATCAAGATTGGGTCGTTTACACAACTAGATCGGGTGGCATATTTCGAATTTGGAAAGTGCCGCTTAAGGGTGGAGAGGCTGTCAGGTTAACGGATGTAGATTCGATCTCTCCGGTGCTATCTCGCGATGGTAAATCGGTCGCCTATTTGATCCGCGAAAAAGGTAAACCTCTGAGACTTGGCATTGTCTCGATTGACGGCGGTCCTCCGCTTAAAACATTTGAATTACCGCCAACCACGAATCGCGACGCTGGTCTCGCGTGGAACAAGAATGGTAATGGAATCTTGTTTGTGAACACGCTGGGAACCACTTCGAATATCTGGACACAACCACTCGATGGCACGAAGCCAACCCCATTGACCTCATTCAAAGAATTTCAGATCGCCGCATTTGCATTAAATCCGGAAGGCACGCGATTGGCGGTTGCACGTGGTTCGCGCAATCGGAATATTGTTTTGATCAAGAGCCTGCGGAAGTAATTCAGATCTCAGATTTGGAATCAGCCCTTGGAAAGAACACACTTGGAAAGAACAAGTAGGGAAGGGTGGCTCGCCCCCGCTGACTGACCTCTACAC
>JBKPQV010000558.1:0-6711 GCA_046734235.1 Acidobacteriota bacterium | reverse complement strand
GCGGAATCACACTCTGCTGACGACGCGCGCAAGCGTGACGAAATCGAGGCACGCAATCGTTTGGATGGTCTTGTCTATCAAATGGAGAAGACTCTTTCTGACAATCGCGAAAAAGTCGGTGCTGTAGCAAGTGATGTTGAGTCGGCAATTGCTGAAGCAAAGAAGGCGCTTGCTGAAGGCGGAGTTGAGCGGCTCAACGATGCGTTTAATCAACTGCAGACAGCATCGCATAAGTTGGCGGAAGCACTTTATCAGCAGGCTCCATCCGGTGACGCGGGCGCTTCATCAGATCAGGCCTCGGCGGCAGGTGCATCTTCATCAGGGAGTGGCGGCGATGACAACGTTATCGACGCCGAGTACGTCGACGTGGATGAAAACAAGTAAGCATTGCTGATTTCGATTGCCAGAATGCCGGTTGAAGAGGCGGAGACAAGCTTTCCTCCGCCTTTTCGTCAAAAGTGCAAAGGGTCACGATACTTAACGAATGGCCAACAAAGACTATTACGAAATCCTCGGGGTAAAGCGCGATGCGAAGCCGGAAGAGATTAAGAAGGCTTATCGCCGGTTGGCGCGCAAATATCACCCGGATGTCAACCCCGGAGATAAAGCAGCCGAGGAACGATTCAAACTAACGTCTGAAGCACATGACATTCTTTCCGACCCAAAGAAGCGGAGCGTTTACGACCGGTTTGGTCAGTACTCTGACAACCTGGCTGATGCTGCAGCACGAGGTGCAAGTCCCGGCGGCGGTGGGAGCGGTGGTCGCACACCTCCTGGGTTCGATTTCACCGGTTTCGATTGGGGCAGCGCAACTAGTGGGGGCGGCGGCGGCAGCAGTTTTCGCGACATATTTGCTGACCTCTTCGGTGGTGGGCCAACTAAAGAAAAGGAACCACCCAAGCCCCAACCCAAGAAGGGCGCAGATATTGAAATGCCCCTGGCCCTTTCCTTCGAAGAGGCAATCAAGGGACTAACCACCAACATAACAGTTAACCGCTCGGAACAGTGTTCACGTTGCAATGGAGCAGGAGACATTGGTGGTCCAGTTGTCGTTTGCTCAACCTGTAAAGGAACAGGACAAGTTCAACGCGCGGGAGGACGTTTGCGATTTGCCCAGGAGTGTCCTGACTGTGGTGGCACCGGAAGGCGACGTTCACCATGTTCGCTGTGTAAAGGCAAGGGCACTTTACCAAAGACTGAAACAGTAAAGGTACGGATTCCAGCAGGAGTCGAAACCGGTTCGCGGGTGCGAATACCAGGAAAGGGTGAGGCCGGCCGTCTTGGCGCACCTGCTGGTGACTTACATATCATCACCAATGTTGGCTCTCACAAATATTTCACCCGGAAGGGCGATAATATCTACGTTACCGTTCCGATCACGGTACCTGAAGCTGCGCTAGGGGCAAAGATTGAAGTCCCAACGGTTGATGGAAAGACCCAACTGCGCGTGCCTCCGGGTACGCAATCGGGTCAGAAGTTTCGACTGCGGGACCGCGGCGCGCCATCGTTGCGAAACCCCGGCGCTAAAGGTCATCAGTTTGTCGAAGTGCAAGTGACTTTGCCAAAAGTGATCTCTGAGGAGACGAAGGAACTGTTGCGTGAGTATTCGAAATTGAATACAACGAACCCGAGAGTGGAAATGGGGCTTGAATAATTTCAGATTGTCGATTTCAGATTGCAGATTTTTGTTTGCAATCTGGAAGCCCTCGACTCAATCTGAAATCTGAAATCTGAAATATTGAAATGACTCGTAAGGCTCGCACATACACAATCAGCGCGGTCGCGGATCAATATGGTATTCATCCGCAGACGCTGAGACTGTATGAACGCGAAGGCCTGTTGAAGCCCTCGCGTTCTGAAGGCAATACGCGTCTTTACACCGATCCAGATCTCGAGCGCCTGGAATTGATCCTCTCACTCACGCGAGATCTTGGTGTAAATCTCGCGGGCGTGGAAATCATTCTCAACATGCGCGAGAAGATGGACGCAATGCAACACGAGTTTGAACGCTTCTTCCAATATTTACAGACCCACGCAGAAGAACTCACCAATTTCGAAGTACCACCCGAAGGTACCACTGATGCTCTTGTGCCCTTGACCCGCACCGCCGCGCTTCGCCGCCGCGCGAGATAACAGAATGAGTTTTGCAAGAGCCTCTAAAGTTTTTCGTTGTCGGATCCAAGTCAAAGTGCTAGAGTTCGCCCGTTAATACATCGCTCCTCACCCATCCGTGCGATGTGAATCGAAACAAATCCGAGACTTCTTCTAATCGTGGTCGCAATGCGGCACCGTAAGGATCTTTGAGCGGCAACCTCACAGAGGTCTGAGCGATTTCAGACTTCCAGGCCAGTCGCAGGAGTAAAGAAAATGAAAACCTCACTTCTCACACTCTTCTTTTGTCTATTACTTATCAACATTCAACAAACACCAGCCCAGGACCTGGATACCGTAACTATCGGCGGAACCGTAACCGATCAAAACGGAGCTGTGATTCCCGGAGCGGAAATCAAAATCACGCTGGTCAAAAATGGTTTATCGAGGACCGTTCAAACTAATGCCTCAGGGATTTATAAGATCATCCAGCTAGAGCCGGGCATCCATACTGTCCAAGTCACATGTAACGGCTTCGCGACTCAACAACTGAATGAAATACAGACCTATTCCAGTCAGACTCTGGAGCTTGACTTCAAACTCAGTCTCGCGGAAATCCACGTCGATCAAGTCGTTGTCGGCTCGGCGGATTTGCCTTTGATCGATACAAAACGCACGCTCGTGGGTGCAACTCTAGGCACTCGCGAAACTCAACTGTTACCCATTCCGAGTCGCTCAGTGTTGGACCTGGTCTTTACTCTTCCGGGAGTTAGCGAAGAGCCGCTGTCAACACGCGACCTCGCCGAAGATCGCAACATTATTCCAAATAGCACACCGGAAGAGGCTGGCACATTTTCTCTCGCTGGGGCTCCTGCCTATTCAAACAACTTCACCATTGACGGGCTCGACAATAATGACGATCGGGCCGCGCGCGAGCGTTTCCAACCTCCAATAGAGTCGGTTGAAGAGATGCAAGTGATTGTTAATCAGTTCGCGGCGGAGTATGGACGCGCGTCGGGCGGGCGCGTGAACTTGCGAACCCGCAGTGGCTCGGACAGTTTTCACGGTAGAGGTTTCTACTTCTTTCGAGATGAATCATTAAACGCGAATACTTTCAAAAACAACTCGCTTGGTGTTTCGCGTTTGCCTTTGCAACAACACGTCTCGGGTTTCACGTTTGGTGGGCCACTAAAACTTAAACAGCTAGTCACACGTCCCGTTTTCTTTGTTGCCTATGAAGATGACAGAACTCTGGATAGTGCCTTAATAGACACTCTCCTTCCTGTCCAACAGAACCCACTCTTTTCAATCCCTCAGCCCACTGACCTGAATAAGCGTCGGCTTGAAGAAGCATCAGAGCCTGCCCTGGCTACGGAAGTTGCTCCATTCGTCTCTTCGATCAGTACACCATCAAAAGCCAAAAACTTGATGTCCAGGATCGATCATCAATTCTCGGAAAGGCACAATGTCAGCGTTGTTTACCAGCGAGGACGATTTACAAATCTGCGGCAATTTGGCGGCGGTAATCGACTGGCTGAAGCACTACAGGCCCGTAGACGACATTCTGATGCTTTAGCGATTTCGGACAACTACGTCTTTGGCGCTTCACTGGTAAATCAAGTTCGCTTTCAATTTTCTCGACTAGCACCAGCATTCACTGCAACTGGTCGCAAACCAGTCGTACTGATCGCCCTACGCGATTCCTTGCTCGAAGGCGATGTTGAGAGACGTTCGGGAACTGTCGTTGCCGGTTCATCCACATCCGGTTCAAGCGATCGCAGTGAATCCCGGCAACAAATACAACACATCCTTTCTTTGGTGTCCGGGTCTCACTCTCTGAAATTCGGTGTTGACTACCACCATGTAAACTCAGAGTTCATTGATCTAGCGGATGCGACCGGGACGTACAACTTCGCCAGCGCCGGAGATTTTCTCGCAAATACTCCTACGCGCTTCCGGCAAACATTCGATACTACGTCATCCCAATCAAACACCTACCTGGGTTTCTTTGTTCAGGATGATTGGCAGATATGGCCAGAGCTTCTGTTCAGCTACGGATTGCGTTACGAACACGAATCGATCGTTGACGACACGGATAATTTTGGACCCAGGGTCGCACTAGCCTACAACCCGCTAAGTTCAGGACGACTAGTGCTTCGCTTTGGCGCCGGAATTTTTTACAACCGACCACTGCTTCGGACTATTGATGACTTCTCTTTAGGCAAGCAACAACTCTTCTTCGACACCAACACACTTCAAGATCAAATTACCGGCAAATTGCTGACCGATGAACAGCGACGCAGTTTCATTGCTGCCCGTATCCGTTTTCCCGAAACGCTTACTGCAAGGTCAGACCTGGTCAAACAATTCGGCAGCTTGAATCAGAATTTCTCGCGTCGTCTGGATGAAGGCTTGCGAATTCCCGAAAGTTATCAACTCAACTTGGGTGTCGAACGAGACCTTGGGGCTGGCTATGCCTTGGAAGCAAATATTACGTGGACGCGCGGCGTTCATTTGTGGCGCGAATTCAATATCAACGCTCCCCGACTTCCGGCCAGCTATTCAAGCTTTTCATCATTTCTCGCATCTCGCGATTTCCCGAACTTTAAGGGGGCATCGTTGAACCGCCCTCTCTATAACACCTCAAATGCGGGCGAGCTTGTCCGCTTTGCTTTCGAGACTGCCGCCACTAACCCCAATACAGTCACTCGCGTTGTCGAGCTTGGCGTTCCCGTTTCAATTTTCAATTTGAACAGTCCAACCTCCACCACGACACTCGGTGTCGCTTTGTCAGCTTTGAATAGCCTTCGTCCTGATCCAACTCGCGCAGAAGTCGAACAGCTCATTTCTGCCGGCAATAGTTTTTATCGTGGCTTAACTATTGAACTACGGCGGCGATATTTAGTGGATTTAGGTGGCTTCGAGCTTTCGTTCCGGGCGGGTTACACCTTTTCAAAACTCATTGATGATGGAGTGGTAAACACTTCTGACGCGTTGAGACCAGCAGATTTTCGCGCTGAGCGAGCTAACAGCCTGCTCGATCGCCGGCATCGTTTTGTATTTTCAGGGGTATTTAAGTTGCCATCCATCCTTGGACACCTACAACTTTCACCGATTTGGAGAATGGCGTCAGGAGCACCTTTCAACATTTCTATTGGTGGCACAGATCGAAATCTTGACGATGTAGGAAATGATCGTCCGAATTTTTCTGGTGATCTTCGACTTCTTAGGTGGCGTGGACCAGGGAATGTCATCAATCCAGCGGTAGTCGATGCCTTCTCGCTACCACCAATTGGTCAGTCGGGAAATTTGCCACGCAATGCAGGCAAAGGCCCTGGGCAGTTCTTATTTGATTTTAATGTGACACGCGCGTTTAGGCTTAACGAGCGGATCACACTGCAACCTCAGATTGAGTTTGACAACGTACTAAACAAAACCGTGTTCAGTTTCGGGTCGGAGTTTATCAACTTCAATGCGCTGTCGCCGGCAGCCACTGAGGAACAACGACAAGCATTTCTAGATTCGTTCTTGTTAGCTACACGAACGATGCGCCCGAGACAAGTCCGAGTGGGCTTGAAATTAGAATTCTAAAGGAGCCACTGATGAAGACAGATGAACACGGATTCAAATACCGTGAGATAACGCAAAGAATAATCGGAATCTTTTACGAAGTGTACAATGAATTAGGCTATGGATTTCTCGAGTCGGTGTATCAAGATTCATTGGTGATTGCTCTGAGTGCATCGGGACTAAGAGCTTGCACACCTGTCGATACACCGGTGTGAAGTCGGAAGTTTCGAGGGTGATGTGCTGGTTGAAAACTGTGTTCTGTTGGAACTTAAAGCAGCTCGCGCTCTCGATAACGCGCACCAAGCTCAATTACTCAATTACCTGAGGGCCACTGATGTTGAGGTGGGCTTGCTACTGAACTTCGGCCTGAAACCTGAAATTCAAGCGTTTACTTTTTGACAATCCACGCAAAAAGGCAAGGGCAAAACCGTCTCAGTCTATTACGCAGCTCTGATCTGTCCAATCCGTGTCTTTATCTGTGGCTGATTTGTTTGCTCAGAATATTTGGTTTCACGATCCTTGGTTGCTCGTTCACAACGTGCCCGGGAGCGTTCTATTCTTCTTTTCATCCATCGGTTCATTGTCGTTAACCTTCCCTATCTGGTTCTTTCGATGTCAGTCGGTGCCGATCTGTGGCCCAACCTTATCGTGAACCTACCACCTTTATCGCAGCTTGCATGCCACTCTCCGGCCGCCCGCCGCTTTTGGTAACTTTTTCGCTTGTTCCTATCTTCTAACGCGCAAAAATTCAGCAAAAAGGGTCAATTCTTGTTGGAGAATTTGGATAACTCCAAATCTCCAATGATTAAATCAATCCGCAGTCCCAAATCTGACATACGATATCGTCGTCAAGAGGTTCGAAATGGAAGAAAAAAGTTGCGATTCACTCCCGAACCAGGCCCCCGAGTCTATTAAATCCCTGTGCTAAACTGCCTTTTTGACTGTGTCACGTACCGAGCACAAATCAATGGCTACCGACTCACAGAGCGAACACGTCAGTGAAATTGAGGCAGCCTTGCTGGATGCCGAGCTGTTCGTGAAATACAAGGC